>JAOPYU010000298.1 GCA_025964455.1 Thermoleophilia bacterium
GTCGGTGTCTTTGGGCGACGCTCCCTGCCGGAGTAACTGTACGATCGAGGCCGATTCGGTCATGGGGACCGCCTACCCACCGCAACGGAATCCGCGTTGGACCAATCTTGGTGACCTTCATCGCCACGGAGCAACCTGATCGATAATGAGGTGAGACGCCGGCGCGACCGCCGGGCCAATCCGCCCCCGTCGCGCCACCCGGTTTGCCACCCGGTGCGCCAGAAACCCCTGCAAATGGGCTCGCGACACCCAATCACAAATATCCCTGCATAAGCGCACTTTCGGTACTTGCAGGTCTTCCGAGGTGCTCTATCCTCGGTAAATCATAATCCGCGTGTCGGGGGTTCGAGTCCCTCCACCGCTACTACACGAAGGCCCCGCTCCGGCGGGGTTTTCTGGTTCATAGTTACGAATGCGCCAAGGAGCTCGAGAGTTCTCGGTACGCATCGATCTGCTCCAGCAGCCGCCGCGCCTTCGCCTCCGCTCCAGCCATGGCGTCTGCACCTGCCACCCAGCGCGCTGGCGGCTGGTCACCTTCGATGAGCCCCACGAGGGCGGTTGCGAGCTTGGCGGGATCGCCGGGCTGCGTGCCGCTCACCGACTCCCATGCGGGGATCATCTCGGCCGTTCGAGAGGCGTAGTCGTCGATCGACAACTCGGCCCAGGTCGTCGACTCCTTCGTGAGGAGTTCCGTGCGGAAAAATCCAGGCTCGACGATCGTCGTCCCGATGCCGAACGGCTCCAGTTCCTCGGCCAGGCTCTCCATCCATCCCTCGACACCGAATTTCGCGGCTGCATAGGCGGACGTGAAGGCGCCACCGACCAATCCAGCGAGCGACCCGATGGTGACGATCCAACCGGAGCCCTGAGCACGCATGACCGGGAGCACCGCGCGGGTGACGTTCATCGGGCCGTACAGGTTGGCCTGGAGCTGACGGTCGACTTGCTCCGGAGTGAGCTCCTCGAAGAAGCCGGCGTAGAAATTGCCGGCATTGTTGACCAGTACGTCGATCCCGCCGAAGCGCTCGCGAGCGGCATTCGTTGCGGTCTCGATCTCTTGGGGATCCGTCACGTCGAGCTCGGCGACGAGCAGGTCCTCGTGCTCGCCGATCGCTGCGCTCACCGCGTCCGCGTTGCGACCCGTCGCGACCACCGCAAGCCCCGCATCGAGTGCTGCCTTCGCGATGTCGACACCCATGCCGCGCCCGGCGCCGGTGATGAACCAAACCTTCTTGCCTGTCATGCCGTGCTCCCCGTCGAATGGGCCTCGGACGTCATGATGCGCGGCAAGTTCCATAGAGGCAAATACATGTTCTTGGCGCCTCGATAGGATATGACTATGGATCCGCGCCGCATACTCACCTTTCGAGCCGTTGCACACGAAGGCTCGTTCTCGCGAGCCGCTCGAGCGCTCTCGCTGTCACAGCCTTCGGTCTCACACCAGATCGCACTGCTGGAAACGGAGGCTGGCGTTCGACTGATCGATCGCCAGCCTGGCGGGTTGCACCTCACCCCTGCAGGTGATGTGCTCCTCGAGCACGCCGACCGTCTCGCCTGGCGGCTCGATCTTGCGAGGGCCCAGGTGGGTGAGATCGCGAGCAGGGCCCGGATCGAGATCCGCGTCGGATCGTTTCCGACCGCGCTCGCGGGCTACCTGCCGGCCGCGGTCGTTCAACTACGCGAGACCCGACCCGAAGCTCGCGTGGTCCTGAGTGAAGTGACTCCCAGCACGATCGAGACGCGATTCCTGAGCGGGGAGTTCGACATCGCGATCAGCTATCAGGACGACGGCGACACGAGGAGGGAGTTCGAAGGGGCTGAGCGCATCGAGCTACTGCACGATACGTTCCTTCTCGGACTGCCTCCCAACCACCCGCTGGCGAACGACGAGGGCCGCATCGACCTGTCGAAGCTCAGCGACGACGACTGGATCGTTCCGTCACTCGACGGTTACCTCGTGAACGCGTGCCGCGCGGCCGGATTCGAGCCGCGCGTGGCATCCGTCACCTACGACCCCCTCGCCACACGCGGTCTCATCGCGCGCGGGCTCGGCGTCGGTTTCGTGCCCGAGTTGCTCGGCCGCGACTTTCACGAGGTTGCCCTTCGTCCCGTGGCGGGCGTGCGCCACCGACAGGTATTCGCGCTGCTTCCCCCCGGACGAAGGCACCCGTTGGCCAGCGCTGTCATCGACGCGCTCACCATGGTGGCCCCCCACTACGGAATCGTCGATGAAGAAACGGCGACGCACATCTGAGTCGCTCGCTCTGGTGCGGGCCCCGATCCAGCTCGCACTTCAGCCACCCAGGTCGGATTCGAGCAGCGCGTCAGTCGCCGGGTCCATCCCTTCTGGAAAGTACCGCTCGATCACTGCCGCGAACTCGCCTGCGTCGGGATCTGAACGCGCGAAGAGTGTCATCGACGAACGCAGCTTCTGGGCGTCGACGGCCCCGAGGATCGCAACGGGATCGGGCTCGTCGATCACAAGCAGCCCCTGCACGCATTCGTGCAGGCGCTGACCGAGCACAGGATGGACGAGGTATGCGCGCGCTTCCTCGATGCCGGAGATCGCATACAGCCGTGCCGTGTCACTTCGCCCGAGGCCGGCCAGCTGTGGGAACACGAACCACATCCAGTGGGACCGCTTCCTTCCTCGGCGAAGCTCTTCGAGCGCTCGTCCGTACGCACCGCCCGCATCCTGCGCTGCGAGGAAGCGCCCGAGGCGGAACGGGTCGTCTGTGTCGGCCGCCGCTTCCATCGCCGTGGTGTTGCCGAATGCGCGCGCACGAAACAGCCACCGTTGCGACCTGCGTTGCCGTCGCGCATTCTCCCGATTTCGCCACCGGTCACACCGCGATGGGCGCGTGGATGTGTCAAGGTGCACGTTGTCGCGCACACCGATCGCACGGGCTTTTCGTCGATCGAATCACCATTCGGGGGAAGCCAGTCATGCACGTGATCCGAACCGCACGAAGTCTCGTAACGCTCGCCGCTCTGGGAACTTTCATGGCCGCCGCTCCCGTCGCGCAGGCGTCGACGCCGCCGACCGCACCGACCAACACGGCGGTCACGGTCGTGCAGGACGGCGCCCGCACCGCGACGACGGACATCACGTGGACGGCATCGACGGATTCCGACGGAACGGTCGCGTCCTATGACGTGTCGATCACCGAGGGCGACGCGATCCGCGTGCTCTCGTCGACCACGACGTCGCTGCGCGTGTCGCTGACACGCGGTCGCGCCTACGACATCCGTGTCGCGGCCGTCGACAACTCCGGGGACCGTTCGCTCGCTGGCTCACCCGTATCGCTGCGACTCGCGACGACCAAGGTGACCCTCGCCGTCGGGGCTCGGGCGAGGGGCGCGCTGGCGCAGAGCTGCGTTGGCGTCGCCGGGGCGTGCACCTTCCGGACACTGGTCGGCGCTACCTATGCGCTCCGGGCATCCTCCACGACTCCGCTCGCTGGCACGCTCGTGGAGCTGACGCCGCTGTGGCGCCGTCCGGGCGTGACGCGTTTCGTCCAGCGCGTCCCGGTGTTCGTGAAGCTCGGCGCAACCGGCGGCTCGCTCGCGCTGTCGCGCGTGGTGAAGGCGCGCGGCACGTGGTGCGTGCGCGTGCGGCTCGCGTCGGGCGACCTCGCGGTGCGCGCGCCGGCGCCCGGTCTGGTGTGCGTCAAGTACTGAATCGGTGGAACGCCTGCTGGCCTCAGATCCGGCGGATGATCGCATCGGGCCCTGTGCCGAAGCGCGAGTCGCCATGCGCGTAACCGACGTCCCAGATGGCGTCGAGTTCGACGCCGGGCGCGACTGACATCGCGCTGACCGTCGACTGGATGGAGTACACGGCCTTCGGCGTGCCACTCGGCGCGAGCGAGAGCAGCAGCTGCACGGCATCCCACGCGTCGCCGCGACGGATGAAGCCAACGCTCTGCGTCTGGAACGAACCGGGCGTGCGCAGCTGATCCGCGGCAACTGCGATGTCACGGATGCCGGTGGCGAGCGTGCGACCGGCGGTCACCGTGACCGGGGCGCTGGGCTGGGCGCCGCGAAGGTGGGCGGACCCCAGGACGGTGCCGGGCGCGATCGGGGCGGAGATGGGGGCGAGCTGCATGTCGGTTCCTTGCGGGGGGAAGGGCGAGCGTCACTCGCCGTGCTGCCAGAACCGTACCGACGCGATCCATGAACCACAAGGATCTTTTTCGCATCTAACACGACCAACGGTTCACAATCAGCCGAGCCGCGTACCTGACCTGGGAGCCGGAACTGAATCCGGGACCTCGCCGGCGGTCACGCCCTTCGTCAGCACTCCCTCGCGTACATCGGGGCGGTCTTGGCGGCTCGCGAGCGACGACTCCGGCGTGCCCCAAAGCCGATCTGCGATGGCGTACATGGCGATACCTGCGGCCATGGCGACGTTGAGGCTGTCCTTGCGCCCGCGCATCGGGAGCTCGATCACCGTGTCTGCACGTTCCGTCAGCCACGGCGGCGCGCCGAGCAGCTCCTCGCACGCGACGAGCACGATGTCGCGGTCACCCGGAAGCTCGAACGTCGCGAGCGTCTCGGCGCGGGGATGCTGCTCGAGCACCACGACGTGCCGGCCCTCGAGTGCATGATCGAAGTCCTCGCGCGACGGGGCGTGTCGCCACGGCACCATGTCCACCGCGTCGAGCGCGACCTTGTCGATGCGGCGATCTGGCGGGGTTCCCGTGATGCCGCTCAGCACGAGCTCCGAGACGCCAGCCCCGTCGCAGGTGCGAAAGAGCGTGCCCACGTTCGCCAGGCTGCGGATATCGTGGGCGACCACGATGAGTCGCGGCTCTGCACCAGCGGACGCGTGTGACGGTTCAGGCATGGCAGGGACTGTACCGATCGTCGACTACTGCCGCGCCCCACGGGCAGGCTGGTTGCAACCAACCGAAGGGACCTCCATGGGTGAGCAGCTCGACAAGGCCAAGGGCCGAACCAAGGAAGCAGCCGGCGCACTGAGCGGCGATGGCGACCTCAAGCGCGA
>JAOPYU010000311.1 GCA_025964455.1 Thermoleophilia bacterium
AACCACCGTCCGCGTGCTGGAGCTGCTGCTCGCCTTCGTCGCGCTCAGTGTCGGCGTGGCTGCATACGTCGCCGTTGATCTCGGCGCGGGACCGCTGGAAGCTGCGGCGCTGTCCATGGAGCCTCAGCTGAGCTTCGGTGTCGCCTATACGGTCCTGCAGCTCGCGGGAGCTGTCTCCGGGTGGTCCATGGGCGCCGATGTCGGAGTTGGCACCGTGCTCGTCGTGCTGCTCGTCGGCCCCGTCGTGGATCGCCTCGTCCCGCTGTTCAGGCCGGGTACCAGCGGAGCATGAAGTGTGGCGGACCCGTCGACCGCTAGGCCGGCTCGATGCCGAGTGACGAGTCGAGCAGCGCTTCGGCTTCGTCGATCGGGATGCTGCGGACGAGCGCGATCTCGGTGGCGAGGATGCGACGCGCCGTCTCGAGCACCTTGCGCTCCGGCGCCGTGAGCTTGGCGCCGTCCCGCTGGCGCGCGGCGTAGTCGCGGATCGTCGCGGCGAGGCGGACCGGATCGCCGGACCGCTCCACGTCTGCCGCAGCGCGCGTGCGGAGCTGCGCCGTCTCCTTGAGCTCCTCGGCCTCGTCGGTGAGGCCGGCCAGCAGCGCATCGATCTGCTCGGAGGTGATCGCCGGGCGCACGCCGCGCTCGGCGGCTGCCGAATCGGGCACCGACAACGTCAGGTTGTTGTGGGCGATCCTGATCGTCAGCATCCGCTGCCCGTCCGATTCGGGCGACTCCACGACGACACCCGCGCCGTGGGGTGGATAGACGACTGTGTCTCCGACTTCGAACATGGACGTGGGCTCCTCTGGCAGGGACGTCGATCCTATGCCACCCGTACCCCGCGCGGCGTGTGCGCCTACTGTTTATCGCACGCCCCCGCGGACACCTGCTGGATGCACCTGCAACGAGGGAGGTTCACGATGGAGACCCGAGACATCATCCTGCTGGTCGTCGCCGTGGTCGTGGCGCTGGTCATCATCGCCCTCGTGGCGCAAGCGATGCGCAAGCGGAAGCACGTCAAGCACCTCGAACAGGAAGCGGTCACCCGTCGCGAGGCTGCATCCGACCGGATTGCCGAATCCAAGGCGATCCAAGAGGACGCGGAAGAGGAGCGGAGGCGAGCAGCCGAGGCAGCTGCGGAGGCCGAGCGCCTCCAGGCCGAGGCGGATGCCCGGGCCGAAGCAGCGCTCGAGCACGAGGCCAACGCATCGGTCGTGCGTGACGAGGCTGCGGAGGAGATCCGCGAGGCCAAGGTGGCCGAGGCGGAGCTGCAGGAGCGCCGCTAGCTGTAGTGCCCACGCACGTTGTTGACGGCTGCGAGGTCTGAGGCCGCGCGTTGCCAGGGGGTGCTTTTGCAGCTCGTATGGTAGCGGCGGGTGTTGTAGTGGTCGAGGTACTTGGGCAACGCCGCGCATCGCGCGGCGTTGCCGTCGTAGGAGCCGGCGTAGGCCCATTCACGTTGGAGGGTCTGGATGAGCCGCTCGGCTTTACCGTTGGTCTGCGGGCGGTACGGGCGCGTGTACCGGGCTTCGATCCCGCCGCAGCGCTGAAGTGCTTCGCGCCAACGCTTCTTGTATTGGGTGCCGTTGTCAGTCATCGCGCGTTCGATGCGAATCCCGTTGCGGGCGAACCACTGGACACTCTGCTCGAACGCTGCGACACAGGAATCGGTGGTCTCATCCGGCATGACCACGGCGTGGGCCAGCCTGGTGCGGTCGTCGATCACCACCTGAATGAAGTCCCAGCCGCGGCCCGAGGTCGATGTCTTGTTCTGGCTGCGCTTGTCGCCGGTGATGCGGTGTCCCGGAACTGATCCGATCCGTCCGAGCTTTTTCACGTCCACATGCACGAGCTCACCCGGACGCTCGCGCTCGTACCGCACGACCGGCGCCCGCTCCGGTCGTGGTGGCCGGCTCACGCCGGCCCTGACAAGGATCTTGTGGATCGTGGAGCTCGCGATCCCCAGGTGACCTTCAAGCATCGCCGGCCCAAGTCCCAGTTCGCGACGGGCCTCGAGCACGACTTGCTCGATCACAGCCGGCGATCGTCGTGGCATGCGATGCGGTCGGCTCGATCTGTCCTGCATCGATTCGCCCACGGCGAACCGGTCACACCATCGGCGTGCCGTCTCGTGTGAGACTCCGAATCGAGCGCCGATCTGGCGCAGCGAAAGCCCCCCTGCGCGCAACATTCCCATCTCGGTTCGCGTCACGGGCGTGGTTCGCGCATTACGATGCGACATGAAGGTCCTTCTGGTTGTGGTTGGTGTCTTAAGCACCTCCAATCCAACCAGTGGGGCCTTCATCTTGTTGCAGGGGCCGCAGACCGCTCCGCGGTCCACGGCCCCTGCAACGACAATGCTCCCGCAGCGTCAACAACCTGTGTGGGCAATAAAGCTAGCCGAGCGCCGCGACCGCCCGCTTCGCCGAGTCGCCCAGGCCCCACGTCCCAGCGAGCTGCTCGAACGCGATGCGGTCGGCCGCGTCGATGCCGCGCTGCGCCTCGAACGCTGGGAGCTCCAGCGTCCGGACGACGTCGACCACTCGCGGCGCTCGGGACAGGTAGTTGGCGGCCTCGATGATCTTTCGCCGCACCGCCGGGCGCAGCTCGGAGGCGGGATCCGCCGTGGCGGCCACGATGCCGGCAAGGTCGCCGTGGCGCTGCAGCAGGTCGACTGCGGTCTTCTCGCCGACGCCCGCGACGCCGGGCAGCCCGTCGGACGGGTCGCCGCGCAGCACCGCGAAGTCAGCGTACTGCGCCGCACCGATGCCGTAGTTCTCGCGGAGCCACGTGTCAGTGACGTACTCGAGCTTGCTCATGCCGCGGCCGGTGTAGACCACGCGGACGTGGCGCTCGTCGTCGACCACCTGGAACAGGTCGCGGTCGCTCGTGACCACATCGACCGGGCCGGTCGCCGTCGCGGTGAGCGTGCCGATCACGTCGTCGGCCTCGTGCTCTGGCGCCCCCACGACCGGGATGCCGAGCAGCGGCAGCGCCTCGGCGATGATCGCCACCTGCGGCGACAGCAGGTCGGGGACCTCCTCGGCATCGACGGTGCCGGCCTCGCCGCTGGGCTCCGAGACGCGGTGCGCCTTGTAGCTGGGCACCAGGTCGACGCGCCACTGCGGGCGCCAGTCGTCGTCCCAGCAGGCGACGATCCCGGAGGGGTCGAGGTCGGTCGCAAGCCGCGCGATCATGTCGAGCATCCCGCGAACCGCGTTCACGGACGTGCCGTCCGGCGCCCGCATCGAATCGGGGAGCGCGTAGAACGCGCGGAAGTACATCGCCGCGGCATCCAGCAACATGAGGGGGCGGGCGGGGGTCATGCGCGCGTCCAGACTGCGCCGTCGCCCATGCGGACACGCCGCGCGCGGCCGGCATCCGTCAGGTCGATCAGCTCGCGCTCCGCGCGTTCAGCATCCGGGGCGTCGTTGCCGACGGCCATCGCCGCCGCGACCTCGGCCGTCGAGATCCACGGGCCGTGCCGGCTGTCGGCGAACGCATCGAGCACCTCAGCTGCCGTCTCCGCCGGCGACCGGCGCGTCAGCGACGGATCCAGGTTGGCGATGAGCACGTCATACGCCTCGACCGGCTGGAACCCGGTCGCCTCGAGGCGACGGTCACCGAGCTCGAAGATCACGCTCGGAGCCGTGTAGCGCTCGGCGCCGTCGGTCGTGGCGGTCTTGCCCTGCAGTGCGCCCGGTCCACCAGCAGCCGTTCGGCTCGCAGCGCGGTCAGCTTCGTACGCCGAGATGACGTCGGCCTCCTCGATTCGCTCGACCAGCCCCTGCGCCTCGGGACCGTCCATGCGCGCGATCGCATCACGCAGCGCGTCGGGGTCCTCGAGCACCATCGCGGTCGTGAAGTAGGCCAGCTGGATCGCCCGCAGCACCCGCCACTCGCTGCCCGGGTCGTCGAGGCGCGCCGCGACGATCGCCCGGCAGGCCGGGGAGGTCGCCGACAGTCGCGCTCGCGGCTCCGCGTTGAGCGGCATCCCGTACCGTCGGAACCGCAGCATGCCGTCTGCGTTCGACCGCGTCGTGTAGCCGCGGTCGTAGTACTGCTGCGCGGTCTCGGTGAGCCCGATCAGCACGAGCCTCCAGTCGAGCTGCTCACCGTAGCGCCACTCGAGGGCGCGCAGCGCGGGAATCGCCGAGTACCCCCAGGGGCAGCCCGGATCATTGAAGAGGGTTGCGGAAATTCGAGCGGTCATGGTCGCCACGCTACACGCTCACCCGGCAAGCGGGTATGACCGCTGCATGGAGCTGCACGGACAAGACGCGCCACTCGACGGCGAGGACCAGAAGGAACGGCTCGACCGCGAGCTCAGCGAGCTGCTCGAGGAGATCCGCGTCGCCCTGCCCGGGGTGCAGATGCTGTTCGCCTTCCTGCTCGCCGTCCCGTTCCAGTCGCGTTGGACCCACGTGACCGAGCCCCAGCGTGACGTGTACTTCGCAGCGCTGTGCCTGACCCTGTTCGCCACCGTCATGCTCATCGCGCCATCGGCGTATCACCGAACCAACTTCCGCGCCTACGACAAGCGCCGATTGATCGTCATCGCGAGCAGGCTCGCCCTCGCAGGCATCGCATCGCTCGCCGCGGCGATGACCGGGGTCATCTACGTGATCGGCGAGCAGCTGTTCGGGACGCCGCAGGCACTCGCCTTCAGCGCCCTCGCTGCGCTGCTGTTCGTGGCGATGTGGGGTGCGCTGCCCCTGCGCGATCGCCTGCGGATGCAGCGCGCCCAGTTGAGCTGATCGATCAGTCCTTGGTCTGCTCACCCATCGTGCGAGCAACGGACAGCGCCGCCTGCACCTGGAACTCCAGGTCGTCGATGCGGATCCGCTCGTCCGCGCCGTGCTTCGTGGTCAGGTTGAGCATCGGATCAACGTGCCGGAACGGGATGAAGCCGTAGGCGATCGATCCGTACGCGTCGCGCATCACTTCGCAGTCGGAGAGCCCGTACGCGAGGCCCGGGACCAGGCGCGCGTCCGGGTCGTGCTCGGCGAGGAACGATTCGACGGCATCGCGCAGCGGGCTGTCGGGCGTCGAGATGAGGCCGCCGTTGGGATCCTCCATCTCGAGCTCGTAGTTCCCGTCGCCGAGCGCCGCTCGCAGTTCGGCCTCGAGCTCCTCGGTCGTGGTGTCGGGAAGGACGATTGCCGAGATGAGCGCGGTCGCTCGGCGCGGCACGATGTTGTCCGGCCCCGGGGCATCCAGGATCACGGGGTGGAACACCGTCCCGGTGAGCGCACCGATGATCTGGTCGAGCGCGGGGTTCGCCTCACGAGCGATCTCCACCTGCCGAGTGCGATCGGATTCGCCCGGCGCGAGCGTGTCGAGCAATTCGTGCAGCTCGGACGGAACCCGCACCGGCGATCGCCATTCGCGGAGCCGTTCGAGCAGCATGCCGAGCTCGTGGATCGCGTTGCGACCGATGTCCGGCAGGGACGCGTCGCCCGCCACGCCCTGCACGTGGAGCTTGGCGCTCGCGGATCCCTTGACGCCGCAGTCGAGCATGTAGATCGGGCCCACCGGCGTGTCGAAGCGCTCTCCCGAGCCCTCCCCGACGATGTAGTCCGGGCACAGGTCGGGCTTCGCCTTCACGAGCGCGGGCGCGCCGATGCCGGCGTCGCCGTCCTCCTCGTCCGCGGTGAGGATCAGCATCAGGTCCCCCTTGGGACGGAATCCTTCCCGGGCGAGCTGGGCCAGCGCGACCGTGGTGGCTGCGACCTGGCACTTCATGTCCACGGTGCCGCGCCCCCAGATCCACCCGTCCCGTTCGACCGCGGCGAAGGGGTCCTCCGTCCAGTCGGCGCGATCGACGCCGATCACGTCGAGGTGACCGAGGAACCCGAGCGAGGGTCCATCGCCACTCCCGCGGAGGCGGACGATCAGGTTGGGGCGCTCGGGGTCGTCGGCCACCCGCTCGCACTCGAGCCCGGAGCCGCGTACGTGGTCCTCGATGATCGCTGCTGCCTGGGCCTCGTGGCCGGGCGGATTGGATGTGTCGCACCGCACGAGCGCGCGGAGCAGGTCGACGACCTCGCGTCGAAGCTCCGGATCGAGCGGGCCGGCGGTTGCGCTGGGAGAATCGGAGAGCTGGGTCATATGCCATCTCGGTATCCGAATACGGCGCGGGCAATCCTTCGGGAGGCGGCGGGTAACAAGTTCAGCTAGCTATCTGAGGGTTCACGGGAAACGGCGCGTTTGCCGGCCTCAGCGCATGGCATATCGGTGGCACGCCGCCCGCCCCCTGAACGCTCGGAGCTTCGCCATGCAGATCGCCAACGACTACCTCACGCCTCGATCATGAGCAATGGCATGACCAGCAGCTGGCCCAAGGACGCGCCGAGTGGCACGATCGGCGTGGAGGAGGAATTCTTCCTCGTCGATCCTGCGTCGGGCGCGCCGACTCCGATCGTGGAGGGCGTGCTCGCGGGCGGCACCGCGGGTACCCGCGAATTCGTGCAGGAGCTGGTGGAGGGCTGCACCGACGTCTGCACGAGCGCCGACGATGTGCTCGGAGAGCTCGTGCAGCTGCGCGCCGAGCTCGGCACGGCAGCGGCACGGCACGGCAGCTCGATCGCCGGCGTTGGCGCGCATGCCTTTGCCCGCCCGGAGGACCTGCTCCTCACCGAGACCGCCCGCTACCGCGAGATGAGCGACTCGCTCCCGTGGACGTGGCGTGAGGCGACGACCTGTGGCATGCACGTGCACATCGGGGTCCATGATCCGGACGTCGCCATCCAGGTCTGTGACCGGCTTCGCAGCTATCTGCCCGTCCTGCTCGCGATGTCAGTCAACTCGCCGCTCTGGCGCGGGCAGCGGACGGGCCTCGCCAGCATCCGGACCGTGCTGCGTCGCCTGCAGCCGCGCACTGGCCTGCCGCCGCGACACGGCTCGTGGGCGCGGTACGTGCAGCGCATGGACGCGCTCGCTGCCGCCGGCGTGCCGGACGGATCGTGGACCTGGTGGGGCGTGCGCCCGCACCCGACCCACGGCACCGTGGAGCTGCGGGTGTTCGACACGCAGAGCGACGTGCGCAACGCCCACGCGCTCGCATCGCTCGCCGCGGCGCTCGTGGCGCACCTGCAGCGGACCGACGCGGACCCGTTCACGGTGGCGGACGAGACGCTGCTCGAGGAGAACTGGTGGAACGCCATGCGTGGCGGTGTCGCAGGGCGCCACCTCATGGATGGCGACAACGGATATCGCACGCAGCTGCTCGGCGATTCCGCCTTCGAGCTGCTCGACCTGCTCGACGACCAGCTGGCCGATGACGTCGTTGCTCGACTGCGAACGCTCGCGCTGTGCCCCGAGGCGGATCGGCAGCTCGCCGATTTCGAGGAGGGCGGCTGCCGCCGTGCCATGCGGGCCGCTGCCCAGCGGACCATGGAATCCTGCGTGGCGGCTTTCCCGACCGTCGGCTGACGTCCCGCGTCGGTACGCTCCGCGCGTGGATACCGAACCCCGCATCGCCAGCCTGCACTGCTACCCGATCAAGTCGTGCCGCGGCGTCCGCCTCGAGGCAGCGACGATCGAGGCGCGCGGCTTCGCGCTCGACCGTCGATTCATGGTCGTCGACGGGGCAGGACGCTTCCGGACCCAACGTCGGGACGCTGCGCTCGCGCGGGTCGCCGTGGAGGTCACTGACACCCACCTGCAGCTGCACGCCGACGGCGCCGGCGACGTGTCGATCGAGCTCGCGAGCGCCGGGGATGGGGCGCGGCGAGCCGTCAACGTCTGGCGCCACACCGGCGAGTACCCGGACCAGGGGGACGAGGTCGCCGCGTTCTTCGCGGAGGTGGTCGGCGCGCCGAGTCGCCTCGTGTACATGCCTGACGACGCGACCCGACGGCCGAATCCGAAGTTCGGTGGGAAGGCCGACGACCGGGTCGGATTCGCCGATGCGTATCCCTTCCTGCTGACATCGACGTCCTCCCTTGCTGCGCTCCAGGCGGAGATGTCGGAACCCGTGCCCATGGAGCGGTTCCGTCCCAACATCGTCGTCGAGGCAGCGCTTGCGTGGGCGGAGGACGCGTGGGGTTCGATCGACGTCGCCGGGGCACGCTTCAACGTCGCGAAGCCGTGTGGTCGCTGCGTGATCACCACCACCGACCAACGGTCCGGCACGCGCCACGTCGAGCCGCTGCCGACGCTGACACGGCTGCGACGGGTCGGTCGGAGCGTCAACTTCGGCACCTACCTGCTGCCGCGGACGATCGGCGCGACGGTGCGCGTCGGGGCGCCGGTCGTCGCGGCGGGTCGCGAGCTCGACTAGCGGTCGTGGGCCCGGGTACCCGAGGGCATGGGCTTTCTCCTCATCTCGATCCTCATGTCGTTCCTGCTCACGATGTTCCTCAACCGCATGCTCCGGCGCATGCTCGGCGGGGGGCGTCGGCGCCAGTCGCCCGGCCCGTTCGGCGGCGGGATGGGAGGAGGGCTGTTCGGTCCGCTCGTGCTCGGAGGTGGCTCATGGACGAGCTCGTACGAGGTGGATCCCGACACCGGCGAGTGGCGACCGGTCGATGAGCGTGCTGCATCGCCCGCCACGGAGACCGATCCGGTGCGCGAGCCGGCGGCCGGCTCGGATGCGGCTCCGCGCCGAGGCGAGGTGGAGCGACCCAGCCGGGCTCCGGCGCGCCAAGCGCCCTCGTCGCCGTTCGGCGGGCTTTTCGGGCAGCTCGGCGGTATGGGCAGCATGGGTGGCGGCAGCGAGCTGCGCGTGATCCCGCCCTCGGAGCTGCCGACCTTCGCGGACGTCGGCGGGATGGAGCAGCTCAAGCAGGAGGTGCGCGACACCGTCGGCCTCGTGCTGGAGCACCCGGAGGACGCCGCCGCCTACGGGATCGACTGGAACGGCATCCTGCTCCACGGCCGGCCGGGCGCGGGCAAGACCTGGTTCGCGCGCGCGATCGCGGGCGAGTTCGGTATGGGGATGCTGCACGTGTCCACCGGGGATCTCGTCGGCTCGATGGTCGGCCAGTCCGCGCAGAACATCGAGAAGGCGTTCCGGACCGCGGACAGCAACCTGCCGTGCCTGCTGTTCTTCGACGAGTTCGACTCGGTCGCCCAGCGGCGCGACCAGAGCCCGGACCAGGAATCGCGCCGCACGGTCAACCAGCTGCTGACATCGCTCGAGGCGCATCGCGACGAGCGGAGCCTGGTCGTCATGGCAGCCACCAATGACATCTCACACCTCGACCCGGCCGTGATCCGCCCCGGACGCTTCGACCGGCACATCCGGATCGACCTCCCCGACGCGGCGGCCCGCGAGGCGATCTTCGAGACGCAGCTGCGCGAGCGCCCGATCGCGTCGGCCATCGACCTGGACGACCTGGTGCGGCGCAGCGAGGGCATGACCCCCGCATCGATAGCGAAGGTCGTCGACATGGCGGCGCTCGCCGTGTTCCGTGAGGCGACACGCTCAGGCAAGCGGGTCGAGATCGACACGCAGGACCTGCTCACCGCGATCGAGCAGCACGGCGGCGAGGACCGACCCACGGTCGAGCACTGGACCTGGGATTCGATGGTGCTCCCGGCCGACACCAAGGCCGAGCTGCAGGAGCTCCAGGCAGTCATCGAGGACCCCGAATCCGCGCGCCGTTTCGGCGTGGATCCGCCAACGGGCCTGCTGCTCGCCGGGCCGCCCGGCACCGGCAAGACGACGATCGCGAAGGTGTTGGCCGCGCAGGCGCGCTGCTCCTTCTATCCGATCTCGGGCGCCGACGTGATCAGCAAGTGGGTGGGTGAATCGGAGGGCAACATCCGTCGCCTGTTCGAACGCGCGCGCGAGAATCGCCCGTCGATCGTGTTCATCGACGAGATCGATGCGATCGCGGGCCGGCGCGGCGAGCAACAGGTGCACGACCAGCACGTCAACCAGCTGCTCGCCGAGATCGACGGCGTCGCCGGGCAGAAGGGCCTGTTCGTGGTCGGCGCCACCAACCGCCCCGACCAGCTCGACCCGGCGCTGCTGCGTGGCGGCCGGCTCTCACGCACGCTCGTGATCGGACTGCCGGACGAAGCGGCACGGCGCGCGATCCTGGGGCTGTACACGGCGCGGATGCCCACGTTGGCCGTCGACCTGGACGCGCTCGCCGCGGGCACCGACGGCGCCTCGCCAGCGGATCTGAAGGCGATCTGTCAGGAAGCTGCGATGGCGGCGATGGTCAGGACCCGACGCGCCGCGGCCCAGGACGGCGGCAGCTCCGATCCGGTCGCGGCGACGGTCACGCACGAGGATTTCCTCGCCGGCGTCGAACGGCTTCGCGAGGACGCACCGGCGCTGGCCTGAACCACCGGCCACGTCGTGCGAGGATGCGCGGATGGCCGACGCTGAACATCGTGGATACATAGGAACCGCGCTGGCGGTGTCGGCGACCACGGGCGTGTACGGGATCTCCTTCGGTGCGCTCGCGGTCGCCGCCGGACTGTCCGTGGCGAAGGCCTGTGCGCTCTCGGCGCTCGTGTTCACCGGCGGGTCCCAGTTCGCTGCCGTCGCGGTCATCGCCGCCGGTGGGACGATGCCGACGGCGATCGGCAACGCGCTGCTGCTCGGTGGACGCAACATCGCCTACGGGTTCGTGACTGCACCGATCCTGCGTGCGATGCCGCTGGGCCGGCGGATCGTCGCCACGCAGCTGGTCATCGATGAGACGACGGCGCTCGCGAGCGCGCAGTCGACGCCGCGCGCTGCCCGCGGCGCCTTCCTGCTCACCGGCATCGCGCTGTTCACGTGCTGGAACCTGGGCACCCTCGTCGGCGCAGCGGCCGGCGACCACATCGGCGACCCCGGGACCTATGGACTCGACGCGATGTTCCCGGCCGCCTTCGTGGCGCTGCTCGCGCCACAGCTGCGTCGGCCCGGCGCCCCGGGAGCTGCGATCACCGGGGCCTGCATCGCGCTGGCGTTGTTGCCCTTCGCGCCGGTGGGCGTGCCGGTGCTCGCGTCGGTGCTCGGCCTCCTCGTCGCGATGCGCACGCGCCCGGGGAGTGACGGTCCTTGAGTTGGTTCGCGATCCTCGGCCTGGCACTCGCGACGTACCTCCAGAAGGCGGTCGGCCCGATCCTGGCTGCACGCTGGATGCCGGGGCCGCGCGCAGCGTCCCTCCTCACGCTCCTCGCGGTCCCCGTGCTCGCGGGACTCATCGTGGTGCAGACCGTGGGGGACGGTCGTGAGCTCACGCTCGACGCGCGCCTGCCGGCCGTGCTCATGGCGATGGTCGCGGTGTGGCGTGGCGCGCCCTTCATGGTGACCGTCGGGCTCGCGGCCGTGGTCGCCGCGGGCATCCGGGCGATCGCGTGACTCGTCCTGCGGGCATGCGAATCGCGCCTGCGGGTACTCACCACCTATGACGACGGTCTCGGCACTCACCGCACTGCGCGCCGCCCCGAAGGTGGGCGCGCTGCAGGACTTCGCCAACGACCTCGACAACATGTTCACGCCGCCGGTGCCGCTGCCGAGCCCGGCCGTGCGCGCCGCGCGGACGATCGCCGAGATCGACTGGACCGCTGACACGATCGTGATCTGGGTGCCGGGCACCAGCGGTCACGGCGTGGAGCCCAAGGTGCTCGAGGCGCTCGGCGGGGTCACGGGCGCGCCACGCGCGGTCGCGGTCGAGTACCAGGCGACGTGGCGCCTTCGCGAGAGTGTTCCCGACGGCGAGGCTGCACTTCGGGCCGTGCTCGAACTCGTTGCTGCGCGTCGTCGGCGCGGGCAGCGTGTGGTCCTCCTCGGCGAGAGCCAGGGCGCGTGGGTCATCAGCAGCGTGCTGCGTGACCCGAAGTTCGCGCGGCTCGTCTCGCGCGCCGCACTCGTCGCCCACCCCGGCATGGCGCCGGCCCACGCCCACGCGACCGCTGGCGGCCTCGACACGCTGGACGCGCGCCGGGTGCGCGAGTTCAACCGCGACGGCGACCTGGTGACACGTGACCTCGGGCCCAATGCGGCTGCCGCGGTCGAGGTCGTCGATGCATTCGCCCGGATCGAGATCGGTCGCGCCCTCGCAGGCACCATCGGCCTTGCATTCCGAGCGCCGAGCCTGCTCGGCGGCCTGGTCAGCAGCCAGCTGTTCCGGATGAAGGGCACCGCCAACCCCCACGCCGCGAGCGACCTGCTCGCCGAGGCGGTCGCATGGGCGCTTCGCGACGGGACGTCCACCAACGCATGACGCCCCCGGTGCGCTGTGCGCACCGAGGGCGTCCTGGTGTGGTGTTCGATCTGTGTCGGGTCAGCTCGTCGACGGACCCGCGCTGAAGGGCTCGCCCACCTCGACGCGAGAGCCGAGGATGCGGTTGGGCTGCGTCAGGTCGGGCAGCTCGGACGTCTCGCTCGACCCGAAGGTCGTGTCGTCTTCAGCGCTCTCGGACTGGTCCTCGGAGAATGTCTCCTTGGCCGTCTCGACGCCTGCGACGACGGCTTCCTGTGCCGTCTCCACCTTGTCCTGTACGAGCTCCTTGCCGGTCTCGACCAGCTCGCTCGCCTTGTCACGCACCTGCGACTGCAGGGGCGCGAGACGTGCTTCCTCGGCCTGTGTGCGTGGCATGAACGTGCCGGCCAGGGCGCCTGCGGCGAGCGCGGCCATGCCGAGCAGCTGGCCGTGGTCCTTCACGACGCTGACGGCCTGGTCGCGGCTCGGGATGCGCTCGACGATGACGTCCTTGGCGTGCGATGCGTGCTCGCCCACCATCTCGGTCGCCGCACCGGCCTTGCCGGTGATCGCGTCCTTTGCGTCGCTCGCCTTGCCGCCGACGCTCTCGCGGATGCCGCCGCCGTCGGAGCTCGACTGGACGGTCGTGCTGGCCATCGGGTAGCCGGGGTTCTGCGTCGTGCCGGCGCTGGCACGAGCCTGGAGGTTCTTCGCCAGCATCGCGCCGCCGAAGCTGATCGCCGCGAGGGGCACGGCGTTGCCGCGAGCGAACGTGCTCCAGCTGCCGGTGGTCGTGTCAGAGTTCATTCCGAGCTTTCCTTTCACGGTGTCTACCGCGTCGTCGACCTTGGTGGCCACCTGACGCTTCACGTTGAGCTTGTCCTCGAGCGCGTCGATGTCGCGGACGATGAGGTCCCGCATCTGCGCGTTGTGCCGCTTGATCAGCCGCTGTGTGCCTTGATCCATGCCAGATCCTCCTTCGCTCCATCGATTGCAGTGGTGGGGGCGACGCTCGCGTCCTTGGCCCGTGACTTCGCCGCCATCGCCAGACCGCCCGCGACGAGCGCGAAGACGATGCCGGAGATGAGGAAGGCGAGCCATGCGTCGACGACGTTCGCCAGGCCGAAGCCGAGGCTGATGCCGAACAGGACGAGTGCCGTCTGGACGAACGGGACCGCGGCGGCTCCCATCGCGGCCGCTCCGCCGAGCTGCTTGGCGTTGTCGGCGAGTTCGCGCTTGGCCAGCGCCACCTCTCCGCGCAGCAGCTCCTGCGAGTGGGACGTCAGGTCGCTGACGATCTCACCGAGCGATCGCGTGTCATCCGGGACCGAGTGACGCGCGTCCATGTACTGCCGGGACGTGCGGGCGGTAGCCATCAGTAGGACCCACCTTCCGAACCGACGCCGATCGACGACGTGGACGCGGTGTTCCAGTCCGCGCTGCGGCTCGTGCTCGTGCTGGCGACCTGGGCCGACGAGCTGACCGGCTTGAACGCGCGCATGAGCGCAAAGCCGGCGCCGAACATGCCAGCGGCGAACATGAGCGGATGGCGCTGGACCTGGCGGTTGATGTCCTGGGTCATCTGCTCGACCGGGGTCGCCTCGACGT
>JAOPYU010000312.1 GCA_025964455.1 Thermoleophilia bacterium
ACAAGATCATCGGCCTGCAGTACCTGGTCGCGGTGTTCTTCTTCATGCTCGTCGGCGGTGCGCTCGCCGAGAGCGTGCGGGCGGAGCTCGCGAATCCGGAGCTGCAGTTCTTCGCGGACGGCTCGGCCTACAACCAGGCCATGTCACTGCATGGCGTGATCATGCTGTTCCTGTTCATCATCCCGGTCTTCAGCGGCCTGGCGAACTACGTGGTCCCGATCATGCTCGGCGCGCCCGACATGGCGTATCCGCGCCTCAACGCCCTGTCGTTCTGGACCTTCCTGTTCGGCGGCGGCGTGTTCCTCGCGTCGATCCCGATCGGCACCTTCGAGGCGGGCTGGACCAACTACGCGACGCTCTCGTCCACCAATGGCGGGGTCGAGGTCGGGCTCGGGCAGCTCATGTGGCTGCTCGGCATCCAGCTGGTCGGTGCCTCCTCGATCATGACGGCGGTCAACTTCGTCGTGACGATCATCGCGATGCGTGCGCCCGGCATGACCATGTGGCGCATGCCGCTGTTCGTGTGGGGCAGCCTCACGCAGTCGCTGCTGATCGTGTTCGGCACGCCGTTCGTCGCGGGCTCGCAGTTCATGGTCCTGTTCGACCTGGTCATGGGGACGAACTTCTTCAACGCCATGCTCGGCGGCGATCCGATCTCGTATCAGCACATCTTCTGGTTCTACTCGCACCCCGCGGTGTACATCATGATCCTGCCGGGGTTCGGCCTCATCTCCGACGTGCTCACGACGCACGCGCGCAAGCCGATCTTCGGCTACCGCGCGCTGGCGATCTCGACGATCGGGATCGGCTTCCTGGGCTTCACGGTCTGGGCGCACCACATGTTCACGTCCGGCATGGCGCCGTGGCTGCGGCTCCCGATGATGATCCTCACGATGCTCATCGCGGTGCCCACGGGCATCAAGGTGCTCGGCTGGTCGGCGACGTTGTGGAAGGCGAAGATCCACATGACCGTCCCCATGATGTGGACGATCGGATTCCTGTTCACCTTCACGTGTGGTGGGCTCACCGGCGTGATGCTGGCGAGCGTGCCGTTCGACATCCACGTGCAGGACACGTACTTCGTCGTCGCGCACTTTCACTACGTGCTGTTCGGCGGCTCGGTGCTGACCGTCTTCGCGGGCGTCTACCACTGGTTCCCGAAGATGACGGGGCGCATGTTCGACGAGGGCCTCGGCAAGCTGCACTTCTGGCTCATGTTCATCGGCATGAACGTCACGTTCTTCCCGATGCACTGGCTCGGCACGCTCGGCATGCCGCGACGCATCGCCGATTACCAGGAGCTCGCGGCCAACTACCCGTCGGTGCACGGCTGGAACATCGTGATCACGCTCGGCGCGATCATGCAGGGCCTCGGCTTCGTGGTGTTCCTGTACAACATGGCGACCTCCTGGCGCCGTGGCCCGCTGGCGGGTGACAACCCGTGGCGCAGCCACACGCTCGAGTGGCAGGTCAGCAGCCCGCCGCCGCTGTTCAACTTCCACGGCACCCCGGTGGTCGTCGGCGCGCCGTACGACTACGGCATCCCGGGTGCCAGGCACGCGCTGCTCGAGGGCCAGCCCGGCCACGCCGAGGCGCTCGCCGAGGCGACCAAGCGTCGCCCGGCCACGCCGGCCGCCCACTGACGTCGACACGACGGACGAGAAGGTACTGACACGATGGCAACGCACGCAGCAACAGCAGCCCACCTCCACCACGACGAGGAGCACCCGCCCCCGGTCGTATGGAGCGCCAAGACGCCGATCAACCTCATGGGCATGCTGTTCTTCATCGGCTCGGAGATCGCGCTCTTCGGCTCGTTCTTCATGTCGTACTTCTTCATCCGCGTGGCGGGCGAGGCCGACTACTCCAGCTGGGCGCACCAGGTCGGTGACGTGCTGCCGCTCAGCGTCGTCACGATCAACAGCCTGATCCTGTTCTCGAGCTCCGTGACCATCCACTACGCCGAGATCTCCCTGCTGCGCGGCTCGCGCCTCGGGATGAAGGTGTGGCTCGCACTGACGATCCTGCTCGGCGGCACCTTCCTCGGCATCCAGATCGCGGAGTACGCGGAGCTCGTGACGCACGAGCGCCTCGGCCCCTCGACGAGCGCCTACTCGAGCGTGTTCTTCTCGCTGACCGGCATCCACGGCTCGCACGTGCTGGTCGGTCTCATCCTGCTGACCGTGATGCTCGTGCGCACGCTGCGCGGGCACTACGGCACCGATGCCTCCAGGCACGTCGGCTTCCGCACGATGTCGATCTACTGGCACTTCGTCGACGTGATCTGGATCTTCGTGTTCGGCCTGATCTACGTGCCGGGCAACTGGGACCGCTGGGGCGACACCAACAAGCTGATCTTCTTCGGCGGCGCCGCGGTGATCGTCCTGCTGCTCAACCTGCCCCGGCTCATCGGCAAGGGCGCCCCGAAGCACTGACGGCGAGGCGCGCATGAGACGGATGCCGGTGCGGCGCCTGGTGCGGTGGCTCGTGATCGTGGACGTGGTGGTCGTCGCCGCTGCGCTCGTGACGTGGCTCGCGCTTCGCGATGGAGCCGGCGACGAGCGCGCGAACTCGGTCAACGACGGCCTGCGCGGCTCGCGGCCTCCCGCCGGGCGCACGCTGCTCCGGCTCGACGAGATACCCGACCTGCGCCCGGATGCGCCGTCGCGGGGCGACCTCGCCGGCAACGCCGTGATGCTGGTGGGGACGTGCCTGGACTGTCGGTCGGGTGACGTCATCGGTGGCCTGCTCGGCCGCATGCGCGCGAATGACCTGCCTGACGACGCGCGGATCGTGCTCGTGGGCTGGGGCGGCGACGCGAGCGCCTGGCGTCGCACCTGGCACGTGGGCGGCGAGGACGCCGTGCCGGTGACGGTGCTCGCCACCGACAGCCAGGAAGGCGCCGCGGTGGCGCGACGGCTGTTCGGCGTCGGCCCGATCCGGGACGCGGAGGAGAGCGGGATCACGTACCTCTACGACACGCGCGGGCGCCAGCGCTCGACGTTCTTCCTCGGGCAGCTGCACCGCGAGGACCTCGCGCACGACCTCGCGATCCTCGACCGCCGCTGAGCACACAAAAAAATCCGGTGACCTTGTTGGCGGAATGCGCCAACAACGTCACCGGATCTGCGCGCGGAGCGCTGGCTCAGCCGAGGAGCGTGGTGCCCTCGACGGCCTGGATCTCGGCGTCGGGCGCCGGCAGCTGGATGACGTTGCCCCAGGTGCGCGGATCCCAGCAACCGGACGGGTTGGTGGGGTCGAACGGGCGGGGGGTCACCGGGCGCGTCGGGAGGATGACGCAGCCGCCGGGGAGGATGCCTGCGGCGAAGGTCGGGGCGGTGGAGATGGGGGACATGGTGGATTCCTTCCGGTCGTGTGGAGGGCGCGTCCTACGCCCGACTGGAAGCAATGATACATGGCCTAGGCAACTCCATGCAAGAAGATATCTCGAGTTGGCCGCTTTGTCCCGAAAGATATTCGGCAATACCGATGTTTGCCTGAATGCCTAGTAGGTCTTGACCGTCCGGTAGAGCGTGTCGCGCTGCACGGGGCGGAACCCTGCGGCGGAGATCAGGTGGACGAAGTCCTCGGTCGTGGCGCGGTAGGTGGTGCCGGCGCTGGAGACGACGTTCTCCTCGATCATGATCGAGCCCATGTCATTGGCGCCGAACAGCAGCGCCGCCTGCCCGACCTTCAGGCCCTGGGTCACCCAGCTCGACTGCACGTTGTCGAGGTTGTCGAGGTAGATGCGCCCGACCGCCTGTGTCAGCAGGTAGGTGAAAGCGGTCGGCGCCGGCGGCAGGTGCCGCTGGTACGGCGCCACGCCCGCCTCGAGGACCTGGGCGAGCGGCGTGCCGCCCGGCTGGAAGGCCCAGCTCGTGAAGCTGCGGAAGCCGCCCGTCTCGTCCTGCACCTCGCGCACGCCCTGCAGGTGCAGCACGCGCTCGGCGAGCAACTCGACGTGGCCGTACATCATCGACGCGGTGGTCGACATCCCCATCCGCTGCGCCGTGCGCATCACGCCCAGCCAGTCGTCGGTCTTGGTCTTCTTGGGGGCCATGACCCGTCGCACGCGATCGACGAGCACCTCGCCGCCGCCGCCCGGGAGCGAATCCATGCCGGCGTCGCGCAGGCGCGCGAGCACGTCGCCGATGCTCAGCTTCGAGCGCTTGGCGATGTGCTGGATCTCGGGCGGGCTCAGCGCGTGCAGGTGGAAGGTCGGGTGCGCCGCCTTCACCGCGCGGAACAGCTCCTCGTACCACTCGATCCCCAAGTCCGGGTTGTGCCCGCCCTGGAGCAGCGCCGCGGTGCCGCCGAGCTCGACCGTCTCGCGGATCTTCTCGATGATCGTCTCGGAGGAGTGGAGGTAGCCGCCGCCCGCCTCGTCGCCCGGACGCCGGTAGAAGGCGCAGAAGCCGCAGTCGGTGAGGCAGTAATTGGTGTAATTGATGTTGCGGTCGACGATGAAGGTGATGTCGTCGCTCGGTGTCTTGCGCAGCCGCAGCGCGTGCGCCACCTGTCCGACGTCCATGAGCCGGCTCGTCTGGAGCAGGGCGACGGCGTCGACCTCGTCGATGCGCTCGCCGTTGAGCGCGCGGTGCAGCACGTCGTCGACGTCGCGTGCGCGGCCGTCGGCCTCCAGGTCGAGGCAGCGCTCGATGTGCAGGTCGTCCTCGGGCGTCTCAGCGAGGGCGCGCCTCGAACCGACCGACTGCAGGTAGCTGGCCGCGACGGTCTCCGGATCCTGCCGCGTGGCGAGCGGCTCATCCGAGTCGTCGGCGCCGGCGACCTCGATGAAGGAGGGCACGGGCACGGCGCCGAGGAAGCCCTGTTCGTTGGCCATGCGCAGGTAGCGCACGAGACCCTTGCGCTCGCGCTGGCCGAAGCCGTAGCGGAGGCGATCCAGGTACGTGCGGGCGCTGTGCGCGTCGATGCCGAAGCGCTCGGCGGCCTGATCGATCGCGTCGTCCGTGGCGTGGAACTGCGCGACGCCGTCGACGAGCAGCCGATCGAGCGCCGCCGCGGCCTCGGGTGCGCGCTCGGCGGCCTCGCGGCGCACCGCCCACACCGCATAGACCATGGGGAGCCCGGTCTCGCCGAGCCACCGCTCACCCAGGTCGGTGAAGGCGTAGCGACCGAGCGCCGCGTCGCCACGCGCGCGGAGCGCGTCGTCGCCGATGAGCAGCACGGCGCGCCGCGGGCCGGCGGACAGCACCTGCGCCGGCGTCTCGGCATCGAGCAGGTGCAGCTCGGGCCTGAAGCCGCGAAGGCGCGTCAGCAGCAGGTACAGCACGACGCTCGTCGCCGTCTGCGGCGTCACCCACACGTCGGTGACGTCCTCGAAGGCGCCGGTCGTGATGGCGAAGATCGAGCCGACGGCTCCCTCCGCGCTGATGCACGTGGAGGGCAGCAGCTGCAGCTCGTCGGCGTGGCGGGCGTACTCGATGCTCGACATGCACGCGACGTCGACCTCGCCGTCGATGATCGCGCGATTGACGTCGGTCGGTACGCCGCTGCGGGTCGGCTCGACTCCGAGCGCCCAGTGCATCGGGTACATGTTCAGGAAGTCGACCCGCCCGAGCCGCAGCTCGCGTGCGACCAGCTCGCGGTCGCTCGTCGGATCGGATGCGGGCGTGAGTGTGGCGTCGGAGGACAGGTCAGGCACCGGTGGTCGCGGGAGCGGCGGTGGTGATGGGCACGAGCGGGCCGGGCGCACCGTGCGGGGGCTGCTTGTCCCAGCGGCGCAGCTCGTTGTAGACGGTGTCGCGCTCGACGGGGATCCGGCCGGCGCCGCGGATCAGCTGCACGAGCTTCTCCTGCTGCGTCTCCTGCTGGGTCTTGGCGCCCGCCATGTGGACGATGCGCTCGACCATCACGGTGCCGTCGACGTCGTTGGCCCCGAAGTGCAGCGCCACCTGGGCGAGCTCGGGCGAGATCATGATCCAGTACGCCTTCACGTTCGGGATGTTGTCGAGCATGAGCCGCGAGACGGCGACCATGCGCAGGTCGTCGCTGCCGGAGGTGAAGCCCCAGCCGCGCCTCTTGAAGACGGTGTTCTCCGGGTGGAAGGCGAGCGGGATGAAGCACTGGAAGGCGCCGATCTCACCCGTGCGGTTGATCTCCGGCAGCTCGCCGGTCGCGTCGAAGTGCGCGCGCGTGGCGAGGCTCTCGTCCTGCAGTTCGCGCAGTCGGACGAGGTGGTCGATGCGCTCCTCGAGCGTCTCGACGTGCCCGTACAGCATCGTGCAGTTGGTCTTCACGCCGACCTCGTGGGCACGTCGGTGCACCTCGAGCCACTCCTCGGCAGTGTCCTTGCCGCGGCAGACCAGGTCACGCACGCGCTGGGAGAAGACCTCCGCGCCGCCGCCCGGCATGGAGCCGAGCCCGGCATCGACCAGGTCCTGCAGGACCTGCGTGTCGCTCAGTCCACCACCGAG
>JAOPYU010000361.1 GCA_025964455.1 Thermoleophilia bacterium
GAGGCTCCCAAGCCAGCCGCAGTCACCGGGACATGAGGGTCGCTCTCCCTTCCCGGCTTCGGCATTGGCAATGGCAATGGCTGCGCGGTCGCCGGGTGGGCCTGACCTAGGCCACAATCGTCCTCCCCATGACCGTCGCGTTGCAGATGGTCTCCGAACCAGCGCGCACGCGGCTGGTGCTGGCGGTCAGCATGGACGCCGATCGGCTGCTCGCCCACCCGGTGCGGAGCCTGCTGATCAGCCCCTTCGTCGTCCCGGTCTGGTCGGGCCTGCTTCTGCTGCCTCTTGTGGTGCTGGCCGTGGGGGCGGTGCAGCGCTCTTGGAGCGCTGGCCGCTGCCTCTGCCCGGGGTGCTGGGACACGTGTCTGTCAGCGTGCTCATCGCCGTCCTGCTCGAGCGCGACGACGACGCACCGGACACCGCCGGCGCAGCGGATGTCGGGGTGAGCTATGTGCTTGCCGTGTCGGCAGGACTGGCTCTGGTGCAACTGCGGGGTCGTGCGGCCTGGGCAGCGGCGTTGACCGGAACCGCGGTCCTGTGCGTCCTTTTGGCTGTCGGCGGGACGAGCACCGACGCGGGGCACCTCGCGGCTTGGTTTTGGGTGTCGCGGCATCGTTGCATCTACGCACAGCGGCGACCCAGCGACGCTCAGCGGCTCCTCAGCGACCGTGAAGCATTCTGCAGCCGCCCGCGCACTCTCATCGCCGCGGCCACATCAGGAGCTGACGATGACCCTGTCCCCCCGTACCCCGCTGCTGGCCACGGCCGGCAGCGACGGGCCACCGACGATGCGCACGATGCTGAACAAAGTCCCGGAGATCACGGCCTTCTTCTGGATCATCAAGGTCTTGGCGACCACGGTCGGTGAGACAGCGGCCGACTACCTCAACGTCACCCTCGGGCTCGGCCTGAACGGCACCAGCGTGATCATGACGACCCTGCTCGCTGTCGTGCTCGTCCTGCAGTTCCGCTCCCGCCGCTACGTACCCGGGCTGTATTGGACCGCAGTCGTCCTGATCAGCGTGGTTGGCACCCTGCTCACCGACAACTTGGTTGACAACGTCGGCCTGGCGCTATGGCCGATCACCCTGACGTTCGCGGTGGCTCTGGCGGCGACCTTCGCCGTCTGGTACCGGGTCGAGGGCACCCTGTCGATGCACAGCATCGTGACCCGACGGCGCGAGGCGTTCTACTGGCTGGCCATCCTGCTCACCTTCGCTCTCGGGACCGCCGCCGGTGACCTGCTCGCCGAGGGCTTGGGGCTGGGCTACGGCTGGTCGGTCCTGGTGTTCGCCGCGGCCATCGGCGTGGTGGCGGTTGCTGGCCGGGTCGGACTCGGCGCCGTCACGGCGTTCTGGGCGGCTTACGTGCTGACCCGCCCGCTCGGCGCTTCCATCGGGGACCTGCTGTCGCAAGACCGGTCGCAGGGTGGGCTCGGGCTCGGGACCACGGTCACCAGTCTGCTGTTCCTCGCCACCATCGGGGTCGTGGTCACGTACCTGACCAGGACGCGAGCCGACGTCACCGAGGTCAGGCTCGGCGCCGAGACCGCCTGAACCGCGCTCGGCGCGGTTCACTGACCGGATGCAGCACTCGGTCAGCAGCAGCGGCCTTCTCGACGCCGGACTTCGCTGATGCTGGACGCCAGCATCGTGTCCGGCTCCGTGCGGCTGCTGCTGCTGATTGTCGGCCCCCTTGCCCTGGCCCTGCTCCTGCTGCGGCGGCGGCCGGGCTGGTGGCGGCGGCGTGTTCCGACTGCCGCAGCTGCGGGTGCGGCGGCCGCCGGCCTGGTCGTGTTGGTGGTGCAGGTTCTGTGGCGGCCCTTCCCCGATGCGCTGCCGCGGCCTGCGGTGCTTTCACGGGCCTGACCACGATGGCGTTGCTCCTCGCCCTACGACGAGGCGGCGGGAAGCGGGCGGCTGCCCTAGCGCTGACCGGGGTCGTGCTCGTCGCCGTGTCTGGGGCGGCGCAGGTCAACCAGCAGTTCCAGGCTTATCCCTCGCTTCGTGGCGTGCTGGGTCTGCCGTTGGCCGCGCAGGTGCGGTATGCCGATCTTCCCCACGGTCCGCGGCCGACAGTCATCGCCGCGCCGGGGCAGCCGCTCGCAGGTGCATGGCGACCGCCGGCTGGACAGGCCGCCAGCGGCGTGGTCACGACCGTCGCCATCCCTGGGACACGGTCGGGCTTCCGGGCCCGCGCGGCTTGGGCCTACCTGCCACCGGCGTACCAGAGCACGCCTCGGCCGCTGCTCCCGGTTGTCGTCCTGATCGCCGGGCAGCCGGGGGCACCCCGTGACTGGTTCGACGGCGGTCAGGTCAACCTGATGATGGACCGCTATGCCGCCACCCACCAGGGGCTCGCGCCGGTCGTCGTGGTGCCCGATGCGCTGGGTAGCCGGCTGGCCGACCCGCTCTGCGTCAACTCATCGGCCGGCCGGGTGTTCACCTACCTCAGCCTCGACGTGCCGGCCTGGATCGACGCGAACCTTCAGGTGGATCCCGATCGTGCCCACTGGGCCGTCGGCGGCATCTCTGCCGGCGCGACATGCGCGCTCCAACTTGCGGTCGGCGTGCCGTCGACGTACCCGACGGCACTGGTTCTGTCCGGGCAGCGGGAGCCGACCCTCGGCGACCGGGCCCGCACCGTGCGCAAGCGCTTCGGCGGAAACACCGCCGACTTCCGCGCCGCGAACCCGTTGGACGTCCTTGCACGCCGAAGGTTCCTTTCCAGCGCCGCGGTCGTAGCCGTCGGCGCGCAGGACTCGCTCTACGGCGCTCAGGCGGACGCCCTCGCTGCCGGAATGCGCTCAGCCGGCATGACTGTGCGCAGGGCAACCGCACCCGGTGGCCACTCCTGGCTGGTCTGGCGGAAAGTGCTCGCCGAGGAGCTGCCCTGGCTGGGCTTCCGCCTGGCCATAACGGCAGCACCACCACCTCGCTGACCGGACTTTCGGCCGTTATCCACGACGCCGCAGCGGGGAACCAACTCCGTTGGTCATACCGGAGGCAGGCCTGGGGACATGGCTCCCACAGCCTCGCTCAGTCGCTGGTGCTCCCTCCGCAGTGCAGTGAGCTCAGCATGCACGAGTTCGAGCAGGTCCGCCGCATGCCGGTCGGTCTGGTAGTCGTGCAAGGCAAAGTCGCTGAGGATCTGAGTGCTGCGCCGAGCGGCGATGAGCAGAATCGCTCCCTGCATCGCGGCCAGGCACGACAACAGCAGGTTCAGCAAGATGAAGGAGTAGGGGTCGAACCCGCGACGGCCGTTGTAGACCATCCACGCCCCGAGGAAGGGCAAAGCGCAGAACACGAATGTCCACGAACCATCCCGTTGCGCATGCGATCGGCAGCACGCTCACCCGCCGTCAGCTGCTCGGCCGTACGAACAGCGGGATGCCGGTGCCACGCGGCCCGCCCGAGGCGAAGTCCCGCGCGTCGAAGGCGCTTTGGCTCCGCGCTGACGGAGCGTGCAGCTGGTCCGAAGATCCCGTGCCGTCTGGGTTCGCATCCATCTGATCGACTCTGCCGTACCTGCCGATGAGGCCGACGGTGTCCGTGCGTCCGGAACGCGTCGCCTGAGAAGACTCCCAGTGCGGCTCAGCGCCATCACATCATGGAGGGAGCACGATTCCTCTGTCAGAAAGCGACAACAGAGCAGAGGAGGACACCATGCCACGCCACAACCCCAGCACTGACATCGACGTCGACGACGGCAGCGACCGTGACGGAAGGCGGCTCGAGGGCGACACCCGGGCCCGCACCCGGCGGCGTACCCGCCGCCGCATCACTGTCATGCCTGACGGATTCGACCGGCAGCGCCTCATCCCACGCCAGCTACGCAAGGACCGCGATCTGGAGCAGCAGGTCGTTGACTGGAGGTCCGAGCTCATCCTGCGGGACTGAGCGAGCGTCGCACTCCGCTTCTCACCCACAGGCGGTCGGGGCCGCCTTCGGTGCGGCAACGCTGGAGCGACGTTCGCTCAGCGCATGCTCAGGCTCGCGCGCCTAGCCTTCCGGTCGTGAGCCCGAGAGTGCAGTCCGCTTCGACATGGTGGCGTCGGCACGCTGGCGTGCGCGTCACGACGTCATTGGCAGCAGCTGCAGTCGTCGGCTCCGCCCTGGCATTATCCGCGGCACTTCTCGTCGTCCTGCTGCAGCGCAACCTGAGGGTGGCCGTTCACGACGCCGCGGTGCAGCGTGCCCGGGATGTCGCCGCCACTCTGACGCGAGAGGGTGTCGACGCGCTGGGGTTGCTCCTTGGCTCGAGCGAACGCAGCGTCGTACAGGTCGTGCAGTCCGATCGTGTCCTGGTCAGCAGTCCCGAGCTCACCGGCAAACCCCCGATCGTCATGCTGCGCCCTGGGCCCGGTCAGCTGCGTACGGCGAGTGGGCGGGTTCCCCTGGGTGATGCCGACCGCTACCTCATCGTTTCCCTGGGCGTGAGATCCGCGGACGGCGCCCCGCTGGTCGTCGTCGTGGCCCAGTCACTGGAACCCGTCGAGGTGAGCATCCAGGCGCTGCGTCCGTTGCTGCTCGTCGGGGTTCCGCTGCTTGTGCTGCTGGTCGGGGGAGCCACTTTCGTTCTGGCTGGACGCGCCCTGCGCCCGGTCGAAGCCATCCGTCGGCGGGTCGCGGGCATCGATGCCGAGCAGCTCGGGCAGCGCGTGCCCGTCCCCTCCGCCCGCGATGAGGTCGGCCGGCTGGCGGAGACGATGAACGGCATGCTCGATCGACTCGAGTCGTCGGCGGCTGCGCAGCGACGCTTTGTCTCTGACGCCAGTCACGAGCTGCGAAGCCCCCTAGCGACGGTGCGCACCACGATGGAGGTAGCCCAGATGCATCCCGTGATCACCGACTGGCCGGCGCTGACCCAGGTCGTCCTCGACGAGAGCGCTCGCATGCAGACGCTGGTGTCGGACATGCTCCTGCTGGCACGCAGCGACGAAGGCGGATTGCAGCTGCGGCGCACCGAGGTGGATCTCGATGACTTGTGCGAGCAGGAAGTCACACGGCTGCGCCGGCTGGGGGTGACAGTCACGGCCGAGATCCATCCGGTCCGGATCATGGGTGACGCGGACCGACTCGCACGGGTACTTCGCAACCTGTCCGACAACGCCGCCCGGCATGCGGCCACCGGGGTCCATGTACAACTTCGGGCTGAAGGACAGGTTGCGGTACTGGACGTCGGTGATGACGGACCGGGAATCCCCCAGGACCAGCAGGCCCGAGTCTTCGAGCGCTTTGTGCGTCTGGACGAGAGCCGCACCCGCACCTCCGGTGGGACAGGTCTCGGCTTACCAATCGTCCGGCAGATCGTGCATGCGCATGGTGGAAGCGTGTCCGTGCTCGACGCACCCGAGGGTGGTGCGCTGCTGCGGGTGGTATTGCCGCTGCCCACCGGCCAGCCGTAAGGCGCCGAAACGCTCTCGGCGTTCCGATAGCGTCGCGATTAGGTCAGACCTCGCGGCTTGGCGGAAACCGAAAGGGCACCGCATGACGGCCACACCTGAGCGCTGACGCGGTCGCCGCGTCAGCCGGCCGGTGGCACTTGTGGTCCTCGTGCCGGCGCGAGCCTCCGCTACCACCGGCCAGTCAGGATTCACCCGGCATGCGTCCCACCGTTGCCCAGCTTGGGCCCGAGCCACTGCATGACACGTCGCACTCGTTTCGGGGCAGGCCAGAGCCGATGAACGTCCGGACCGTGTCAAGATGACTCACGGTTCGCCGGCGCAACATGGCCTCTGACCTGCGCTTCTGTCTCTCGTTCTGCGCCCAGCCCGGAGGAGGTGGACCAAGATCGAAAAGCGCATCATGGGCATCGAGAACGAGTACGGCGTCACGTGCACGTTCCGGGGCCAGCGGCGGCTGTCGCCCGACGAGGTGGCCCGGTACCTGTTCCGCCGCGTCGTGTCCTGGGGCCGCAGCAGCAACG
>JAOPYU010000012.1 GCA_025964455.1 Thermoleophilia bacterium
CGATGCCGGTGCTGGCCACGTGGGAGCGCGTTCTTCCATGCAGCGGATCCTACGTCGCCGACCGTTCGACGACGGCCCGTGCATCCCACCGTCCACCTAGGCTCTCGCGTCCATGTTCGACACGCAACAGCTCTCCCCGCTGGTGCGCCGCATCCACGTGCCGCGCCCTGGCGCCAAGTCGCGGCTCCCCGATCCCGCGCTCGGTGATCGGGGTCGTGCGCAGCGCGACGCCGAACCCGTCGTGCAGCACGCATCGCTCGCCGCCGCACTCGCCGGCGTGCCGTGCCCGCTGACCGAAGTCGGCTACGACGTCGACGGCCACGTGCGGATCCGCGTCGCGCTCGCCCCGGGCGAGCGTCTCTACGGCGCATCCGACGCCGATGCCAAGGGCCTCGAGCGCCGCGGCGACCACGTCCACCTCGTCAACGAGATCCACCCGCGCGGGTCGCACCTCATGGTGGGCGACTGCGAGTACTGCGACTCGCATGGCATCGACGGCGAGAGCGTTGGTCTCGAGATCGGTGGCAGAGACTCCAACTATGGCGAGCTGCTGCTGCCCTTCACCTGGTCGACGAACGGGTGGGCCCTCTACATCTCCAACGCCCACCACGGCGCGGTGCTCGACCTGGGGCTGCGCGACCCCGACGTGCTCGCCTACGACTCCCCGGGCGGGGACGCGGACGTCTACGTGCTCGGCCCGGGTGATCCAGCGACGCTCGTGTCTGAGTTCGTGCGGCTCACCGGCAACCAGCCGCTCCCACCTACCTGGGCGCTGGGATTCCTGCAGAGCCGCTTCGGCTACGAGAGCTTCGCCCACGTGCACCGGACGCTGGATCGCTTCGAGGAGGAGGCGCTTCCGGTGCACGGCGTGATCTTCGACGTGCAGTGGCTCGAGGACCACGTGAACCTGCGCTGGGATCCTCGTCACTTCCCGGAGCCTTCCGCCAACATCCGACGCCTCGCCGAGCGCGGCGTGCGGTCGATGGTGATCACCGAACCCGGCACGCGCGTCGGCGCCTCCAACCACGCGGGCGGGGTGGCGCGCGCTGCCTTCGCGACCGATGCGGCGGGCGAGGAGTTCGACTCGAAGCAATGGTACGCCCTGCGGGGCATCCCCGGCTACCGCGACATCGAGCACTCGCCGGGCGCATTGCTCAACGTCTTCCGCGAGGACGCGGCCGACTGGTGGTACCACCAGCACGTGCCGCTGCTCGATCAGGGCATCGACGCGTGGTGGCTCGACCTCAACGAGCCGGAGGACGTGAGCATCGACGTGCGCTTCCGCGGGGTCGACTGGCCACAGGCGCGTGACGAGCTGTCGGGCGCCGAGGCGCGCAACCTGTTCGCGATCGCCCAGCAGCGACTGTTCACGCGTCGCGACCGCGCCGGCACGACGCGCCGGCCGTTCCTGCTGTCGAGGTCGGGGAGCGCCGGCAGCCAGCGCTACGGCGCCGCGCCCTGGACCGGGGACGTGGGCGCCACGTGGGAGGACCTGGCGCTGCAGGCGCGGCTCATGCTCAACGCCGGCATGTGTGGCATGCCGCTGACCGGATCCGATGTCGGCGGGTTCAACGGCGACCCGGGGCCCGAGCTGTTCGCGCGCTGGATGCAGCTCGGCTCGGTGACGCCGATCTTCCGCGCACATGGCTGCATGGAGGATCGTGAGCCATGGTCACAGGGCCCCGACGCGCTCGAGGCGATCCGTCCGTCCCTGGTGCTGCGAGCGCAGCTGCTGCCGTCGATCGCGAGCTGGGCGCAGCACGCGCTGCGCGGCGGCGAACCGCTGCTGCGCCCCATGCTGCTCGGCCCCGTGGGAACTGGTGCCGGGAGCGACGAGGCAGCTCGGTACGCGGACGATGCGCGGTGGGCCGACGTCGACGACCAGTTCTTCTTCGGCCCGCTCCTGGCAGCTCCGGTGGTGGAGGAGGGCGCGACGACGCGCCGCGTCGAGCTCCCGGCCGGGCAGTGGGCGGATGTCTGGACCGGCATGCTGCACGAGGGGGGCGGCTCGATCGAGGTGCCGACCCCGCTCGACGCGCTGCCGCTGTTCGTCGAGGCCACGACGCTGCTCGTGACCGACCCGACGCCGCTCGCTCGGCGCGGGCAGTCCTGGCCGCCCTCGGAGCTGGTGGCGTGGAGCTTCGCGCCCGCTGGCGTGGCAGCGTCGACGACCTTCTACCTGGACGACGGCATCAGCCGGATGCACGAACAGGGCGCCTACTGCCTGCAGCAACTGGAGGCGGTCGACGGAGCCATCACGGCGCGCCGTCTCGGGGGCTCGTGGCCGTCGAGCCGGATCCGGTGCGAAGCTGCCGTGCCCGGCCGGATCGAGGCGGATGGCGCATGAGCGTCGGATCAGTGGTCGTCACACCCGGCCATGGCCGTGGCCCGATGGGGCCGATACCTGCGGTCAACGTTAACGATCTGCCTGCAAGGGTAGTGATGATCCGACCCAGAACCGTCGGGTCAGTGGTGTGGAATCCGGGTGATCCTGTACAGTTCTCGGCACCGGTCGGAGCACTGCTCCGGACCGACTCCGTGACACTGGGAAATTCGAGTTCGGTAGGACGTTCTCGACCCATAATCGAAGGAGCAAGTGGGATGCGGCTCATGGGTGCGACGACGTCTTCAGTGACGTCACAGCCAGCGGTCAAGCCGGCGACGGCGGGGGATCTGCGTGTCGCGCAGATGAACTGCTGGAACCTGTTCGACACGGTCAACGATCCGAAGACCGGCGACGATTCGACGACGCCGACGGCCGAGCAGTACGCGATCAAGCTCACCAAGATCGCCAACGCGATCACCGAGCTCGGTACGCCGGACGTTATCTCCCTGAACGAGATCGAGAACGAGACGGTGCTCAAGGACCTGCTGGCCCAGCCGCAGCTCAAGGACGTCGGCTACAAGTTCCTCGTGCAGCAGTCCAATGACGAGCGTGGCATCACGGTCGGCATGCTCTACAAGGGCGACAAGCTCGACCTCGTGGGCCACGAGAGCTTCAATCCCAAGATGTCCTTCCAGGACGGCGGGCGTGGCCAGGTCGATCGCTCGCTCCTGTACGCACGACCGCCGATGGTGGTCGACTTCAAGGCGCGCGGCGCGGCTCAGGCCGGCGAAGGTGCCGGTCTCCTGACCGTCGTCGTCAACCACTTCAAGTCCAAGCTCGGCGGCGATGCGCCCGAGGCGCGTCGCCAGATGCAGGGCCAGTACCTGGGCGAGTGGCTCGATGCGCGTCGCGCGACCAAGCCGGGCAACGTCTCGATCGTCGTGGGCGACCTCAACGCCAACCACGGCGAGGGTGCCTACGAGAAGCTGGCCAAGCGCGCCGACGGCAGCAAGCGTCTCTACGACGCGCCGCTCAACCTGAAGCTCGAGGACCGCTACTCGTACATCTACCGCGGCCAGAAGGACCTGCTCGACCACCTGCTCGTGACCTCGGGCAAGGAGGACGCGATCAAGGCCGTGCAGATCCTGCACGTCAACTCGCCCAAGGACGCCAAGAAGTCGCAGTGGGATCCCAAGGTCCTGGCCGGCTACTCCGACCACGACTCGATGATCGTCGACTTCGATCTCGCCAAGCTCACCGGTGGCGCCGCGAGCTGATCCCAGCACGCAGCACCGCTACCCACGGGCCGTCGATCGCACCTCGCGATCGGCGGCCCGTGGCGTCTCTGCCGCGATCGCCGCTGGCGCGAGCCGTGGGGGCTCAGGGGGTAGGGGGCGCCGACCCCGGCGTCGCGGGCCCCTGGGAGCCCCCTCGGGGCGCCAGATCCCGCTCCTGTACCAGATCGATAACCCCTCGATCGGTTCTGTACAGGTGCTGTGCGCGCTTGGCCGCCGCCGATATGAGTTGTGCAATTCCGATCGAGGGGTTATCGGATCTGCACAGGTGCTGGGGAGTGGAGGCGGCGCGCCGGGGTCGGTCATGGCGAAGCGTGGCCCTCCGCGCGCGCCAGCTCCCCCTTCTGTACAGAATCGATCACCCCTCGATCGATCCTGCACAGGTGCTGCGCGCGCCCGCCCGCGGCCGATACGAGTTGTGCAATTCCGATCGAGGGGTTATCGGATCTGCACAGTTGCTGGGGGAGAGGAGCGGCGAACGCGCAGCCCCCGGAAGACACATGGGCCGCGATCCGAAGATCGCGGCCCGAGTGTCGGTGCGCTCACGGGCAGGGCCCGGATCGCACCAGTCGCATGTCAGGCGAGCCTCCCAGTCGCCTGACCGCGAACCTGTGGCTCAGGCAGCTGCCGGGGCAGCAGCCTTGAGCACGCCGACGCTCGTCCAAGCGTCGGTGACGGCGGCGGACTGGGTGGAGCCCGCTCCGAAGATCTGCTCGGCGGCCTTCACCGTCGCGACGGCGGCGTCCGCGAACTTGGCGTGGTCCTTGAGCAGCTCGGTGAAGCCGGTGTACCAGACCTTGCCCATCTCCTGTCGACCGATCTTCTCGGCGACGCGGACTGCGGCCAGGTTGGGGATGTCAGCGAGCAGGTGCGGTTCGCCGCCCGAGCCCTTGACCTCGTCCATGTGCTTGTAGCGCTGCGGCTTGGACATGTCGCGGAGGGCGTCGCCCGCCTTGTTCGGCGTGAAGGCGTCCTCGCCGATCTGCCAGTCGTCCGCGTCCACGAGCGAGCCGACGACGTCGCCGAAGGATTCGTGGAGCGCACCCTCCTGGCCGTCAAAGCCCATCTGGATCTCGGACTCGAGGATGGCGTGGCCAGCCTCGTGGGCGATGATGTCCTTCGCCTGGCCGAGCGGGGTGAAGGTGCGGCCGTCGCCATCACCGATGAACATCTTGCCGACCGAGCCGTCCCAGTACGCGTTGTTCATCTTGCTGCCGAACTGCGGATCCGGTGCGTGCACGACCAGGTTCAGCTTCTGGCCCTTGCCGTCGAGGCCGTTGCGCCCGAACGACGTGCCCAGGAACTGCATCACGGCGCTCGCGTTGGCGACGGTGTCCTTGAGCACGGTGTCCGTGCTCGAGGCGACCTGCGCGGGGGTGAGCGGCTGCTTGCTGGCGCCCTTGGTGCCATCGAACGCAACTACGAGATCTGACTGGGTAGGCGCAGCGGCGCCGACCGGACGAATGAACGTCGTCATGAGGTGTCCCTTCCCTGTGTCCCTCGTCACCGGCCTCCCTGACCAGTGCGTGGAAGGGACTATGAAGGGTCCGGAGTCGCGTCGTCAAACAGGTTCGTTCACGTGTACAAACGACGGCTTTTCGACCCCGATCCGAACATTTTCCGGGATTCGTGGCCGCACCCGGCCGCACCCGCCTGCAGGTCGTGCCACGTGCTCGGAAGGACACGCGAACCGGCGTCAGGACGCCGGTCCGCGAAGTTGCTGAAGTCTCGCCAGGAGACCCATCTGGACGGCCCGAGCGGCCGTTGTGCTCGCTCAGTGCGCGTGTGCCGGCGTGCCAGCCGCGTGCTGGTCGACTCCGGCCTTGGCCGCCGGCTGCACCGCAGCCTGCTGCACGACCGGCTTGGCCGGTGCCCCGCCGCCGCTCACGCCGGCGACCGCGCCACCGGAGATGGCTGCGATGAGCTGGTTGAGCGTCGAGATCAAGGTCTGGAGCACCGCCGCGATCGAGCCCTGGTCGGCGGGGCCGCCACCGAGCAGCGATGCACCCGCAGCGGGATCGTGGCTGCAGCCACCGCCAGCTGCCACGTCAGGCGCACCGGGACCTCCGCCGGCGACCTTGTCCGCAGCCTTCTCGACCTTGTCCTGGAACACGTTCTTGGCGGCGTCGACCTTCTCGCCGCCCTTGGCGCCGGCCACCTGGCTGATCGCGTACTGCAGGACCTGCGAGTTGCCACCCGCGCCCTTGTAGGCGAGCTTGTCGTCGACCGCGAACTTCTTGGCGTTGCCACCCTTGATGGTGCCGTCGAGCAGCGCCTTCTGGATGAGCGCCATGCGCTGGGGCGAGGAGGAGGTATCGCCGTGGTTGAGGCCGATCAGCTTGTTGATGTTCGGCTTCGTCTTGGCGCTCTCGTCGAGCCCGGTGTGCGAGTGACCACCGGCGACGATGTCGACCGCCGGGATGCCGGTGGACTGCTGCACGACGGCAGCCATGCGGAACACGGCGGCCTCGTCGTCGTTGAAGCCGTCCTTGCCGTCCTGGTTGTTGAAGCCGTTGAGGCGACCCGAACCGGAGATCGCGTCGTCGCCCGAGAGCACCATCGACGTCTTCCAGTCGAGGCCCTTGTCGGTGAGGGACTTGTACACGCCCCAGGAGCTCTCCGCGTGGTGCGGGCGCGCCCACTCCTCACCGGCGATGTCCTTGCCGCTCATCACGATCTTCTTGGCGTTGAGCGGGGAGCCCGGTACCTGCTCGTTCGCGAACTGACCGGTCTGCAGACCGGCGGCGGCCATGCCGGGATCGGTCTGCGCCCCGTCGACGCCCATCATGTTGAGCGCCATGCCGAGCACGGTGCCCTGGCCGGCGTCCTGCGCGGCGACCATCTTGGCGTACGCGTCCGGGTGGAAGGTGGAGATGTAACCCGCTGCGTTGTACGCCTGGATCTGCTTGACGTAGTTCATCGGCTTGCCGGTCTTCGCGTCGTTGAGGACGCCCAGGGCCGGGTAGAAGTTCGCGTCGGTGACGGAGTAGTTGTTCTGCTTCTTGTCGTTGCCGTTCTGCTTGCGGCCATTGACGTTGCCAAATCCGTTGCCGTCGGGGATCTGGACCGTCTTGGCCTTGCCCTTCTTGACGGTCGGGCCGTAGGAGCCGTCGGCCAGGTACTTCTGGATGACGGGCGAATTCTTGGAGGGGATCTTGGGCTCGGCCCCGTGGCCGGCGGCGTGCGTGCCGGTGCCGGCGGCGTGCTCATGACCGGCGGTCTGCGCCACTCCCGCGCCGGCTGCACCGGCGACCTGGGTGGTCATGCCCTGCTGCACCGCGCCGCCGCCCTGTGCGACCTGCGTCGTGCCTGCGCCTGACATCCCTGCAACCTGAGTCGTTCCACACATGTGACGTCGTCCCCCGCGTCTCGTTTCGCCCCTCGCGCTGCAACGGTGCATGGTGTCCGGCCATGCAGGCATGCGCGTGGTGCGACTCGTCCCTGCAGCCAGCGTGCAACGAGATCCGGGATCTGGCAAGGCGGATCGGAGGAGGGCGGGAAGACGACGCGGGCCCGGATCGTCAGATCCGGGCCCATCGCCGTCGGCTCGCGCCGGCCGCTCCCACACGGCAGCGCGCGCCGCAATCCACGCGCACGTCCCATTGCACGCGTGGTACGAACGGCATGTGGTGGGCGGCGACCCGTGCAAGGCACGATCGCCGAACGCGCAGCTCGCGGGCTCCCCTTCCCACGAGCGCGCTCCCTGCCGCTCGAACTCGTATGTCAGGCACTCATGCCGTTGGCTTCCACCTCGGGTCGACGCCGACGCTCTTCCAGGCGCTCAAGACGGCGGTCACCGCATCGCTGCGCGTGCCGTGCAGCTCGGCGGCTGCATCGAGGGTCGCCCGCGCGGCGCCGGCATAGCCCGCGCGCGAATCCAGGTGGTCGACGAGCGCGTCGTACCAGATGCGCCCCATCTCCTCACGGCCCAGCTCCTTCGCGACACGCACGGCCGCGAGGCTCGGGATCCCGGAGTAGTCGTGCGGCTCGATCACGGCGCCCTTGGGCAGCTGCGTGACGTGACCGAAGCGAGGATGCTCGAGGTCGCGGATCGAATCACCAGGGGTGGCGGGCGTGAAGACGTCCTCGCCGATCGTCCAGTCGTCCGGGTCGGCGAGCGACCCCATGACGTCGGCCCAGGATTCGTTGACGCCGCCCTGCTGTCCTTCGTAGCGGAGGTTGACCTCGGCATCGACCATCGCATGCGTCGCCTCGTGCACGAGCACGTCGAGCGCGTTGCCGAGCGGAGCGAACAGGTCGCCGTCGCCGTCGCCGAGGTAGATCCGCTTCGTGGAGTTGTCCCAGTACGCGTTGTTCATGTTCGGGGTGCCGTCCTCGTTGGGAGCGTGCACCACGATGCGCAGCGGAGCTCCCGCGGCATCGAACCCGTTGCGACCCAGGCGGCCGCGCATGAACTCGTCGACGCGCAGCGCCTGCTCGTACGCGAGCGACAGGGCGGGGTCGGAGCCCTGCAGGAGGGTCGCCGCCTCGACGGGCTGCTCGATCCCGCTCGACATGTCCCAGACCTCGACGCGTCCCCTGCCCCGTGCGAGCTGCGCGGCAGAGATGCCGGCGCTGGACGAGGTGGCGCGCTCGGACAGTACGCCGAACGGCGATCGTGCAGGCGCGGTCGCGGCAACGGCCCCGGTTCCTGCAGTGCGCGTCACATGCGTGGCGGTCGCCACGGGTGCTGCGGTTGCGACTCGGCCGGCGTACGACTCGATCGACGACATGGACATCCCCTCTCCCTCTCCCTGCCGGCGGAGCTCCCAACCCCGACGACGCTGTGCAGTCTGAACGCCGGACCGGCGTATCGTCAAGCAGGGGGAACTGACCGGAAAATGACCGGCAGGATCGGTGTCAGGGCAGAGGATGTTCGGTCAGTCGCGGTCGCGACCCGCGAGGCCACCCAGGCCAGCGATCGCCACGTCGAGCTCGGCGCGGCGTCGCGCGATGCGAGCACGGGTCGTGAGCTCGTCGTCGATGGGAGTCATGCCCGAGCGTGACTCGTGCGCGCGCGCACGGGGGTCTCGGTCGGGCGCGAACAGCGGCTCGTCCAGGCGGGCGATCTCCGGGGGCAGCGGCGACACCGAGCGAGGTGCCTCGGGTGAGTCGACGATGGCGGTCGGATCCCAGGCCTTGGGCTTGAGGAAGGCAAAGCCGTCGTGGTCCGGGCGGGGCCGTGGGCTCGCGAGTTCCGCGGCGAGCTGGGCCGCGCGGTCGAACGAGTCGTCGAGGCGCCGGCTGGCAGCGGGCTCCACCGCAGGAGCCTTCGCTGCGGTGCGCTTGGCCTTGGGCGACGACTCTGCGGCGGCACGGCGACGGGCTCGGGCTTCGACGGCAGGTGAGATCGCGGGCTCCCAGTCCACGCTGGGTGCGTCGACCCCATCGGCGGGGGCGGTCTCCGATTCCCCGGACGCCTGCGTCACCGGCTCCTCGACGACCTGCGCCTCGGGTTCCGGGTCGGGGGCCTCGACGGGCGCGGTGACCAGGATCGGCAGCTTGCCGAGGTCCCAGACCGCGTCGGCTGCGCGGTCGACTGCCTGTCGAGCCTCAGGGCCGTTCCAGGTGGACGTGTTGGTCGTCTCCGCCTCGGGCTCCGGCGTCGGAGCGCCCAGCGCGGGCGCCCACACATCTTCTGGCGCGACGTCGGCGGTCGGCGCCTCCGCGGCGTGAATCTCGTCGATCGGATCTGCCACGTTGAGACCGGACGGCACCTCGGTGGTCGCCTCGGCGGCGATGTTGGGTGCCTCGACGATCGGCTGGACCTCCAGCTCGGTCTGCGTCGGAGCAGTCGCCGGCTCGTCCGCAGCGGCAGCGACCGCAGGGGCCGGGCGGGCTGGTTCGTCGAGGGCAGGCTCGATCGCGACGTCGCCCTCGACCTCGCGGCCGCGGGCGAACAGTCGACGACGCTTTCGCGAAGCTTCCTGCTCGGCCTTGGCGCGGGCCTTGGCGCGGGCCTTGGCGCGTCGCTTGCGCTCCGCCGCCGTCAGCTTCGGACGCGGGTTCGGCGCTGCTGCAGGCGTCGCCTCGGCCTCGGCCGCCGGAACGGTTTGCTCGGCCTCGACAGCCCATGCAGCGGGCTGCTCGGCCTCGACCTGCATCTCCGGGGCGGCAGCGGTCTCGAGCGCCTCGACCTGGATCGCGGTCTCCACGACGGGTTCGACCTGTGCGACCGGCTCGGCTTCCAGCGATGGCTCGGTCTCCACGGTCTGGTCGGCCTCGGCAGTGGGATCTGCCTCGACGACCGGGGCGGACTCGAAGCTCGGCACGGGCGTGGGCTCGGGCGTGGGCTCGGGGGTCCGCAGCGATGCGAGTTGCTCGCGAAGTTCCGCCACCTGGCCCTGCAGGTCACTGACCGGCTCGAGAACCGTGGCCGGGTCGAATGCAGCCACGAAGGGCGCCGGCGCGGGGACCGATGCCATGGAGGAGGTCGCGACCGTCGCGGCCTGCTCCCCGCGGGAGCGACGCTCGACGGGCATGGGGGCGCCTGCGACAGGCGGGGTTGCGCGCGTGCTCGCCGCAGCGCCGAAATTGAGCGTCACGGTCCCGCCGCTCGCAGCCGGGGTCACCGAATCGCCCGCGCTCGCATCGGCGGCGCGCTCGCTGGCCATCGCGGCGACCGTCTGACGGATCTCGGGCGGCAGCGACGCCGGCGCGCTGTCACGCTTGTGCACGGGCGTGCCGCGTCGGCCACTGAATCGCCACGCGGGTCGCTTTGGCTGGTCGTCGCCGCCGGGACTGGGCTGTGGTGCGGAATCCGTCATCCCTGCGCCTATTCCCGTGCGCTCTCATCTTCATGCATGGAAGGCCGACCAGCTTCGCGTCGGTTCGGGGTCGGATCCGCCCGGCGCGCCACCGCACGACGCGGATTCGCGAAACCCCGTATGCTGTGCGGGTTCAGCCGACCTGCCCGGCACCGCCACACGACCTGACTGTGTGGACCACGGAGCTGGGCCGCTCAGACCAGAGGAGGCAGTCAGGTTATGAACGGATACGAGATCATGCTGCTCACGCGCACGGACCTCGACGAAGCGGCTCGCACCGCGATCGTCGATCGTGCCAAGGATGCAGTCAAGAAGACCAAGGGCAAGTGGGGCGACGTCTCCGAGTGGGGTCGCCGAGTCACCAGCTACCCGATCCAGAAGCTTCCCGACGCGCACTACCAGGTGCTGCTGTTCGACGGCGATGGTGAGACGGTCGACGAGGCCGTGCGCGTCCTGCGCATCACCGAGGGTGTCCTGCGCGTCATGGCCACGGTTCGTGTCCCGGACTACCCGGCCGACATCGAGCTCGAGAAGGTCAGCGACGAGGAGTTCGCCGCAGGTCCCAAGGACCGTGGCCGCGGTGGCCGTGGCGGTCCGCGTGGTGGCGGCGGCGGTGGCGGTCGAGGCCGCGACCGGGACTGATATCCGGCACCAGCGCTACGATAGCGTTTCCCTACCCACTGATTTGATGTCACAGGAGTTCTCCTCATGTCCGACCTGAATCGCGTCACCCTCGTCGGTCGCCTCACCCGCGATCCCGAAGTGCGCTACACGAGCGGCGGCATGCCGATCGTGAACATCGGACTTGCCTCGAACTACCGCCAGAAGGACTCCGCGTCCGGCGAGTGGGTCGAGAAGGCGAACTTCTTCGACGTCGTCGGTTTCGGTGATCGCTACGAGAAGCTGGCCGCCAACCTCGAGAAGGGTCGCCGCATCGGCATCGACGGCACCCTTCGCTGGAGCAGCTGGGAGACCGACGGGCAGAAGCGCTCGAAGGTCGAGATCATCGCCGAGAACATCCAGTTCCTGGATGCGCGCGGCGACGGCACCGGCAACTCCGGTGGCGCCACGCGGCAGAACTTCGCGGGCCAGGGCGGCAACGTCGCCCCGGACACCTCGGACTTCGTGCCGGTCGGCGCCGCGACCACCGACGACGACGACATTCCGTTCTAACAGGAGTAGTACTGACATGGCACGATCCAGCAAGCCGGCGCCAGGGCGCAGCAGCACCAAGCGAAACGCGCGCGAAGAAGCCCGCGCCAAGCGCAAGGGCTGCATGTACTGCCGCGCCAAGATCACCGAGATCGACTACAAGCAGTTCTCGAACCTGCGCGTGCTCATCTCCGAGAAGGGCAAGATCCGCTCGCGTCGCGTGACGGGCCTCTGCCGACGGCACCAGAACCAGGCCGGCGGCGCCATCAAGCGCGCCCGCGAGGTCGCCCTGCTGCCGATCGCCGGCGCGTGATCCGACGCCCCTTGGGCACGGACACCAGCGATATCGTCGAGCCCGTCTCCGCAGCCCCAGTGGCAGCGGAGGCGGGCTCGACGTCGTTGGGCGAACCGCCCTCGATCGTGGCCGACCTCGCTCGAGCCGCCGTCTGCGTCGCGCTCGTGGCGTCGTGTGTCGGCTCGCCCGGATCGGCGCCCATCGTCGCGCCGTTCATCCCGGTGCTCGTGGCGCTGCGCCTGCTGCGGTCGCCGATTCGCGCAGTCGGCTTCATCGTGGCTACGACCGTCGCCTCGATCGTGGTCGCACTGCTCGCCGCCCCCGGCAGCATCGACGAGCCGGGCCTGCCGCTCGTCGGTGCGTTGGTCGCCGCGCTGCTGGTCCCCTTCCTGGGCGTGGCACATGCTCGCTCGGCGCTCCCGGATTCGCCCCCCGCGCCTGAGGCCCTGACATCGCAGGCGGCCGCCTGGCCCGAACCGCGGATCCTGACCGGCCAGTCGCATGCGATCGCGGCGTGGGTCGTCGCCACGCTCGTGCTGGTGGCCGCGCTCGTGCCCGCCATGTCCGGCTCCCGCGACCTGCTCGACGCCACGCGCGACATCGTCGACGAGGCCTACGAGCCGTACGAGCAGGCATGCGCCTCGGGTGGATCGCTCGCGGCCCAGAACGACCTCTGCGCGCAGCTGCTCGACCAGCGCCGCGATGCGACCGAGCTCGTCGACGACCACGGGCTCGAGCTCCTCGCCGCCCTGTTGGCAGCGACCGCATGGGCCAGCGCGCTCACCGCACACCTCATCGTCAGCGCCCGCCAACGTCGCCGCTTCCCCGATGCCGCCAGGCCCGGCTGGCGGCTGCGCGAGCTCGAGGTGCACTGGTCAGCGACCTACCTGCTCGTCCTCGGCCTCGTCGCCCTGATGGTGCGATCCGCCGTGACGGGCCCCGCCGACGACATCGCCCTCGCCGCTGGCGTCGGGCTGTCGACGCTCGGCGTGCTGCTCGTGCTCGAGCAGGGCGTCGGCCTCGCGGCGTGGCTGCTCGCCCGCCGACCTGTTCCGAGGTGGTATCGCGTGGGGCTCGTGGTCGCGGCGCTGGTCGCGGCATCCATCACGATCGTCGTCGTCTTCGTGCTCGGGGTGCTCGATCTGGCGGCGCATCCGCGACGACGGGCCCTCGCGTCTGGTAGCGTTTCGGGTCGCGGCTCCGGGAGCTAGACGCTCGCCGGGATAGCAGATTCGCGCACTGCGGCATCGGGACCGATTCGGTCCACCGCCGTGCGTTCCATTGACACGAAAGGCACGGCCCCACGATGCAGGTCCTCCTCAAGAGCGACGTCGACCACCTCGGCTACAAGAACGACGTCGTCGACGTCAAGCGCGGCTACTGGCGCAACTACCTGCGCCCGCGCAACCTCGCCGAGACCGCCACGCCCGAGAAGGTGCGCGAGCTGACCGACGCGATGGAGCGACGCCGCTCGATGGATGCCGGCAACGCCGCCGAGGCGACGGCCCTCAAGGAGCTGCTCGACCGCACCAACGTCACCGTCTCCGCGCTCGCGACGCCCCAGGGCACGCTGTTCGGTTCGGTCGGCGGCGCGGAGATCGCCCGCGTGCTGGAAGCGACCCGCAAGCTGCGCCTGGATCCGAAGAACGTCGTGCTCGACGAGCCGATCAAGGCGCTCGGCACCTTCCAGGTGCCCATCGACCTCTGTCACGGCATCAAGGCCGAGATCACCGTTGAGGTCGAGGAGAGCAAGCTCTCCGCGCAGGAGATCGCGCGCCTCGAGGCCGAGCGCCGCAACGAGGAGAACGCCGCCGAGGCAGCTCGCCTCAAGGCCGAGGCCCGCGCTGCCGCCGGCAACGCACCCGCCGCCACCGAGGCGACCGAGGGTGACGACGCCGCAGCCGAAGGTGACGCGGATGCCGAGGCGACCGACGCCCCGGCCGACGCTGACGCTGACGCCGAGGCCTGACCGTGGAGGACCAGCACGCCGCCGCGGGCCGAGGGCCTGCGAGCGGCGCGTCGAGCCCTGCCCACAGCCAGGGGGGCGAACGCCCGCGCCTCGACGCCCCGTCCCACATGCCGCCGCAGAGCGTCGAGGCCGAGGAAGCGATCCTCGGCGCGATGCTCATGAGCCAGAGCGCGATCGAGATCGCCATGGACATGCGGCTGCGCGAGCGTGACTTCTACCGGACGAGCCACCGCACGATCTTCCGGGTGATCCTGCAGCTCGCCGAGCGCGATGCAGTCGACGAGCTCACGGTCATCAACGAGCTCAAGCACCAGAACGTGCTGCAGGACGCGGGCGGCTCGGCGGCGATCATGACGCTCGCCGAGCGCGTGCCCGCCGTGGCCAACGCCCGCGCGTACGCGCAGGAGGTCATCAACCAGGCGACGCTGCGAGCGCTCGTCGAGTCCGGGCACGAGATCGCCCGACTCGGCTACGAGCACCCGGAGGAGCCCGACAAGCTCGTCGACCAGGCCGGCGGCATCGTCAGCGACCTGGCGCACGCGCGCTCCGCTGGTGACTTCCTCGACGCGGCGCAGCTGCTCGGGCCCATCTACGACGAGCTCGCCGAGCGCGCCGAGAAGGGCGAGGTCGCCAATGGCCTGATGACCGGGTTCTTCGACTTCGACAAGCGCACCGGCGGCCTGCGCCCCGGCAACCTCGTCATCGTGGCTGGTCGTCCGGGCATGGGCAAGACGAGCTGGGCGATGAACGTCGCGGAGAACATCGTCACCGAGACGGACCAGGAAGGTGGCATCGCCATCTTCAGCCTGGAGATGACGCCGCAGGACCTGATGACCCGCATGATGTGCTCGGTCGCCAAGGTCAACCAGCAGCGCGTCCGCAACGGCATCCCGGAGGAGCAGGACTGGCCGCACCTCGTGTCGGCGGTCGGCAAGCTCAACCAGCCGGACCGGCTCTTCATCAGCGAGGCGCGCGAGCTCACCCCGATGACGCTCCGCGCGCAGTGCCGCCGCCTCGCGCGCCAGCTGAAGGACAAGGGCGGACTGCGCCTCGTCATCATCGACTACATCGGCCTGATGGACGGTGGGCGCCGCGGCGACGACGGCTCCAACCGAACCAACGAGATCACCTACATCTCGCGTCAGCTCAAGAGCCTCGCGCTTGAGCTGGAGCTACCGATCATCGCACTCTCGCAGCTGAACCGATCGGTCGAGAACCGGCAGCCGCCGCGACCGAACCTGAGCGACCTGCGCGACTCGGGTGCGATCGAGCAGGACGCCGACATGGTGCTCTTCCTGTACCGCCCCGAGTACTACTCCAAGGAGGAAACTCCGGTGGAGTGGCAGGCGAAGGCGGAGCTGATCGTCGCCAAGCACCGAAACGGCCAGCCGGGCAGCGCGGTATTCGGCTTCCTGGGTCCGTACACCAAGTTCGTCAACCTGGCGCACGAGGATGTCAGCGCGGCGCGTGACAACCGACCCGGTCGAGGCGGCAGCGCCGCATCGATCGCCGCGGCGGCCGGCAGCAGCCCGTCGAGCGGTGGTGCGGCGACCGTCGCGCCGCCTGCCCCGGCCCCGGCCGATGCTGGTTCCTTCGGCGACGGCCGACCGGCTGACATGTTCGGCGGGGAGGACTTCGGTCTCCCGGCCCCGCCACCCGACGCCTACGGCGATGTGACCTGAGCACCAGCTCATCCAAGGATGGAACTGACATGACCACCACCGTTCTCGTCGGCGCCCAGTGGGGCGACGAAGGCAAGGGCAAGCTCGTCGACCTGCTCGCCGAGCAGGCCGAGCTCGTCGTGCGCTACCAGGGCGGCAACAACGCCGGCCACACGATCGTGCACGCGGGGGAGACCTTCGCGTTCCACCTCGTGCCGAGCGGCGTGCTGCACGAGGACACGATCTGCGCGCTCGCCAACGGCGTGGTGATCGATCCGCAGGTGCTGCGCCGCGAGGTGGAGGGGCTGCGCGAGCGCGGCATCGACATCGGCGAGCGACTGCGCATCTCGCCGCACGCGCACCTGATCATGCCGTACCACGTGGCACTCGACGAGGCACGCGAGGTCGCGGCGATCGCCAACGAGCGCTCCGGTCGCAGCGGTGTCGCGGCGGGCACGCCCGGCAAGGATTCAGCCGCGATCGGCACGACCCGTCGCGGCATCGGCCCCTGCTACGCGGACAAGACCGCGCGGCGCGGCGTCCGCGTGGAGGACCTGTTCGACGAGAGCGGCCTGCGCGCACGCATCACGACCGCGCTGTCGGAGACCAACGTGCTCCTCGACCACTACGGGCACGAGGGCTTCAGCGTCGACGCGGTGCTCGACCAGGCGCGCGCACACGCAGCGTTCTTCGAGCGCTACGTCGCCGACGTCGGAGCGCTCATCGAGCGCATCGCGGCGCGCGGTGGCGACGTGCTGCTGGAGGGGGCGCAGGGCACGCTGCTCGACGTCGACCACGGCACCTATCCGTTCGTCACGTCGAGCTCCCCGGTCGCCGGTGGCGCCGCCACGGGCTCCGGCATCGGCCCGACCCGCATCGAGCGCGTCATCGGCGTCGCCAAGGCCTACTGCACGCGCGTGGGCGCCGGACCATTCCCGACCGAGCTGTTCGACTCCCTGGGCGACCAGCTCGTGGAGAAGGGTGGCGAGTTCGGCACGACCACCGGGCGTCGTCGCCGCTGCGGATGGATCGACCTCGTCGCACTTCGCCGCGCCGCCCAGGTGAACGGCCTCACCGAGCTCGCGATCACCAAGCTCGACGTGCTGAGCGGGTTCGAGCACGTCGGCCTGTGTGACAGCTACGAGATCGACGGGGAGACCGTCCGCGACTGGCCGCTGCTGTCAGCCGACCTGTACCGGGCCTCGGCGAACGTCGAACTGCTCGAGGGCTGGACCCAGGACGTGGCCTCGGTGCGCAGCAAGGACGACCTTCCCGAGGCCGCGCGCGCCCTCATCCGCCGCATCGAAGCGGGCGTCGGCGTGCCCGTCACCTACGTCGGCACCGGCCAGGACCGCTCCGCCATCGTCGTCTCGGATTCGCTCGCCGTCCCGAGCTGACGTCGCTTGAGTTCACGGCCCGGAACGTCGATACCGTCGGCATGACCGAACCTGCGCCCACGCTGCGCTCGGTGTACCCCGACGCGCCGGGTGACGGCCCGCTCAAGGTGCATCCAGCCGTCGTCACGTCGATCCCGGCGCGAACGTGGCATCGGTTCATCTGGACGCTCGTCGCGGTCGGCGCCATCATCCTCGCGAGCAACTGGGTGATCGCGTGGCCGATCGGCGTGGACCGCTTCAACGACCTGTTCGGTGGCACCGGCGTGACCTACGACGAGGACGGCGACCCCTGGGCGCTCGCCGGCACCTGGCTCGAGCCCGTCATGTTCCTCGGATTCGCCGTCGCTGCCGTGACCTACTGCCTGCTGCGGCTGGCGCTCAAGCCTCCGTGGCGCCGCGACCGACGCGTGACGTGGGAGCAGTGGGCGCGCGAGCGGGGCTTCTCCCGCCTCGCGGGCATGCCGCCCGGGACCACGGAGCGACTGGCGGTGTTCAACGACGGACGCGACCGCGATTGGGAAGGCCCCTGGCACGGCCAGGTCGGCGGACACATGGCCACGGTGGGTGCGACCGCGTGGACGACGGGATCCGGCAAGAGCCAGCAGCGCCACAACATCTTCTTCGCCTATGTGCAGCTGTCAGGCGAGGTGGCCGTGGCGTTCCCCGGCTCGTCGCTGACGCGGTTCCTGCGCGGCATCTCCGATGTCGACCTCGACGTCAGCGGCGACGAGCTCCGGCTCGAGAGCATCGGGCTCGACCATGGATGCGAGATCCGAGTCAGCGGTGATCCCGACCACGAGCGGTGGCGCCAGCTGTTCGACCCGCCGATGATGGTTGCGATGCACGAGACCCACGACGTGCAGTGGCAGCACCAGGGCCGCCACATCGCCTTCTGCACCGGCGGGAGCTACCACAGCCGCGCACCGGTCGAGACCCTGGACACGCTCTGTGCCGGGGCTGCGTATGTGTGTGGCCACATGACCGCCGTGGCCAGGCGGCGTGCGTTGGCGGCCCGAGCCGGCGCCCACGCTGAGGGCTTGTGAGGTTTCGGTAGGTTTCGGGACGTATTGGCTCCGGATCGTTCGAATGCGCGGCACGTTGCTGCCGGGGGGCGCCCGGAGCTCGTCACGAAACTCCTGCACGCTGGTGACGGAAGTGCGACACGAGTGATGCGATTCCTGATAGATTTCCGCCCATGAAGGTACTCGTGGTCGGCTCAGGTGCTCGTGAACACGCCCTCTGTTGGAAGCTGGAGCAGAGTCCCCAGCTCACGGAGCTCCACGCAGCCCCGGGGAACCCCGGCATTGCCGCCCTCGGCACCACGTGCCACGAGAAGGTGCTCGCCCGCGACATCGACGCGGTGACGGCACTGGCCGAGAAGCTCGGCGTCGACCTCGTCATCGTCGGCCCCGAGGCCCCGCTGGTCGACGGCCTCGCGAACCGACTCAAGAAGCACGGCATCGCGTGCTGCGGCCCGTCGGCCTCCGGCGCCCGCATCGAGGGCTCCAAGGTCTACGCCAAGGAGCTCATGGACCGGGCCCAGATCCCGACCGCTCGCTGGGAAGCGTTCAGCGACGTGCAGGCCGCCCTCGCCGCGATCAATCGCTGGCGCGGACCGGTGGTCATCAAGGCCGACGGCATCGCCGGTGGCCGCGGCACGTTCGTGTGCATGACCAAGGTCCAGGCCGAGCGCGCCCTCCAGGCGCTGCTGGTCGACTCGCAGTTCGGTGTCGCCGGTCGACGCATCGTCGTGGAGGAGTTCCTCCAGGGCATCGAGGCGTCCATCACGGTCCTCACCGATGGCGAGCAGGTGCTCCCGCTCCACGTCGTGCGCTCCGAGAAGCGCCGCGACGAGAACGAGGCCGGGCCCAACACCGACGGCATGGGCGCATGGCTCCCCGTCGAGGAGCTCTACGAGCAGCAGATCGAGGAAGCGATCGACGCGGGCATCAAGCCGGCGCTCGCCGACTACGCCTCGCGGGGCATGCACTACGTGGGCGTGCTCTACGCCGACGTCATGTTCACCAAGACCGGCCCGAAGGTGCTCGAGTACAACTGCCGCTTCGGCGACCTCGAGGTCCAGGCCATGGTCCGCACGATGGACGACGACCTGCTCGACCTGCTCAACCGTGCCGCGACCGGCACGCTGTCCGGGTGCGAGCTCCTCGAGCCCGTCGGCGCAGCCGCAGCCGTCGCGCTCGTGGACTCCGGCTACCCGGCGCAGGAGAAGCGCGACGACATCACGCCGATCGCTGGCCTTGCGGACGCTGCCGAGCTCGAGGACATCGAGGTCTTCCTCGGCTCCGTCGCCGTGACCGGCAAGGGCAAGGCCAAGGGCATCGGCGCGACCGGCGGTCGCGTGCTCACGGTGACCGCCACCGCCGACACGGTCGAGGCGGCTGCCGCCAAGGCCCAGGAGGCCGCGGCGCTCATCACCTTCGAGCGTCGCCACCTGCGCGAGGACATCGCCGCGAACGCCGGCATCTTCGCCTAGCCACGACGAGCGTGCATCCGGGGCGCTGATCGTCCCGAACCCGGCTCAAGCCTGCCCGCAGGGTGTCGAAGCCATCGATGTCATGAACTGCATGCATCGCTTCCGTCGCCCCGTCCTCGCAGTCATCGCCGTGCTCACGGCGCTGTCCGCGCTCGCCCCCGCCGCCTCCGCCGCCGTCACCCGCGTCCCGCCGGGGATGCCGCCCGCCGGCAAGGTCATGCTCGGCCTCGGCGGCAACGCCATCGAGCCGCGCCAGTTCGATGCGATGACGGGCGGCACGCACGACCTGTTCCTCATCACGATCCCGTGGAACGAGGCGCGCACGTGGAACGAGGCGCTCGACAAGCGCCTCGCGGCTGCGAAGGCGACCCATCACCGCCTCATGGTGCACATCGGCACGCAGCGCGTCGACAACGGTCGCGAAGGGCGATCGCCGGGTGCCGTGGCCCGCGGCGTCGCCGATGGCTACTTCCTGGACATGGGCCGCGTGCTCAATGCCAGTGGCCAGATCGTCTACCTGCGCCCGCCTGCCGAGATGAACGGGCACTGGAACCACTGGGCCGCCTTCAATGCGAACGGCTCACGGCGCAACGCCGACCACTCGACGCTCAACTACCGTCGCGCCTTCATCCGCATGACCCTCATCGCTCGCGGCGGGGATGTCGCGCGCATCAACGTGGCGCTGCGCAACAACGGCATGCCGCCGCTGCGCACGGCCGCCGCGGTGCTGCCATCCAGCGGCAAGATCGCGACCGTGTTCAACCCGCAGGGACGGGGCGCGCCGGATCGCCGCGGCAACCAGCCGATCGACTACTACCCGGGCAAGGCGTGGGTGGACTACGCGGCAAACGACCTCTACGCACAGTCGGGGCGGGTCAACTGGAAGGCGAACGAGGAGTTCTACGCGCGCTTCGCTCCCTCCCACCCCTTCATCATGGCCGAGTACGCGCCGTGGGGCTACGACGATCCGGCGTTCGTGAAGCGGATGTTCGCGTGGGCGTCGACGCACCGTCGAGTTGTCGGCCTCGTGTATTTCAACGGCACCGGCGGCACGTCGTTCCGCCTCGCCACGAAGCCGCGGACGCTCGCCGCCTACAAGGTGCTCGCCCGCGGGCTGCGCTACCGCTGCGCCGCGCTCGGCCCGTTCACCGAGACCTGCTGATACGGAACCCGCGCTGGCGGGCAAGCTCAACATCGTGGAAGACGGCGAGCCATTCGAGCGAGGACACGCATCCAGCGAGGAGCTCGTCTCGTCGCGCTCGGCCACGCGGGCCGAGGTGGAAGCCGTGTTCGAGCAGTTCGGCGAGGCGCATCCACCCGTCGCGATCATCGTCGCCTCCCGCGAGGAGTGGATCCTCGCCGAGAACGCCGCCGGCGAACTCACGACCCGCGGGATCGACCACCGCATCCACGAGCTCTCGCCGACCCGGAGCCCCGAGGTGCTCGACAAGTTCCTGTCGACCGCGGGCCTGCGCGGCATCCGTGTCATCATCGCCACGGCCGGCCTCGTCCCGTGGCTGCCGTCGATGGTCGCGACCCGCACCGACCTGCCCGTGATCGGGGTCCCGCTCGAATCCAACGCGGTCGGCGGGCTCGACACGCTGCTCGCCACGGCCCAGGCGCCCGCGGGCATGCCCGTCGCCTGCATGGGGATCGGCAACGTCCGCAACGCCGCGATCTTCGCCGCCCGCATCCTCGGCGCCGCCCCGCTGCCGCCCCGCGGCTGATCCTCGCCCCGCTGCCACCCCGCGCTGACCCCCCGCCGCACGCCACCTGTGCAGTTCCGATCGGGGGGGTGATCGGATCCGTACAGTCGTGGGCACGCAGGGCGCCCGTCCGCACGATCTGTGCGATGTCGATCGAGGGGGTATCGATCCTGCACGGTTGGCGCCGGGCGCGGATCTGGTCAGCGGCGCCGGGTCGCTCGATCCGCGCCCGGTAGGCTCGGCGCATGATCGACCGCTACGCCCGACCCGAGATGCGCGCCCTGTTCACCGACCAGGCGCGCATGGATGCGTGGCTGCGGGTGGAGCAGGCGGTGCTGTTCGCGCTGGTCGAGGAGGGCGTCGCACCGCGTGCCGCATACGATGCGCTCGCCGGCGTCGGCTCCGTCGACGTGGCCCGGGTCCAGGCGCGCGAGGCGGAGATCCACCACGACGTCGCGGCCTTCGTGGACGTCATCGCCGATGACGCACCTGCAGCGGCGGGATGGGTCCACTTCGGGCTCACGTCGAGCGATGTCGTCGACACGGCGCTCGCGCTCCAGCTGCGCGCGGCTACGAAGCGGATCCTCTTCTCGATCGACGCGCTGCGAGATGCCGTCGAGCGTCGCGCGCGCGAGCACCGCACCACCGTGCAGCTCGGCCGCACCCACGGCATGCCGGCCGAGACGATCACCTTCGGCGCCAAGCTCGTCGGATGGTGGCACCAGCTCGGCCGCGATCGTGACCGCGTGCAGGCCGCGCTCGAGGCCGTGAGCGTCGGCAAGCTGTCAGGCGCGGTCGGCGCCTACTCGGGTGTCAGTGCCGCGATCGAGCGGCGCGTGCTCGCCGAGCTGCGGCTCGCGCGCGACCCCAGTGCCACGCAGGTCGTCCAGCGCGACCGGCACGCCCAGCTGCTCGGCGCCTTCGCGCTCGCCGCCGCGACCCTCGAGCGCATCGCCCTGGAAGTGCGGCACCTGCAGCGCAGCGAGGTGGCCGAGGCGGCCGAACCGTTCGGGCAGTCGCAGAAGGGCTCCTCGGCGATGCCCCACAAGCGCAATCCGATCGTGAGCGAGCAGGTCTGCGGCCTCGCGCGGGTCATGCGCGGGAATGCGGGTGTCGCGCTCGAGAACATCGCGCTCTGGCACGAACGTGACATCTCGCACTCGTCCACCGAGCGCATCATCATCCCCGACACGTTCGCGCTGCTCGACTACCTGCTCGCGAAGGTGACGTGGCTCGTCGGCGGGCTCGACGTGGACGCCGAGCGCATGCTCGCCAACGTCGCCGCACAGCGCGGGCTCGTCGCATCGCAGCGCGTGCTCCTCGCGCTCGTCGCCGCCGGCGCCGTACGTGACGAGGCATATCGGGCCGTCCAGGCAGCGAGCGCCGCGGTCCGCGCCGATGCCGACACCGACTTCGCCACGCAGCTCGCCACCGACCCCTCGGTGACCGGCGTGCTGGACGTCGACGCGCTCCGCGCGCTGTGTGACCCGGCCTACGTGCCGCCCGGCATCGACGACCTCTTCGCGGAGTTCGACGCAGCCGTCGCCGCCGCTCGCGATTGAAGTCGTCGCGGCCCGGGCAGGTCTCCGCAAGTAACGCGCCCGCGCGTGTGTTCGGCGTGCGCGATTGATGATGGAGGAGCGGTACATGACGAAGGTTCGACGCGCGCTGGTCTCCGTGCATGACACGGACGGGCTGTCCGATTTCGTGCGCCAGCTGCAGGCGATGGACGTCGAGGTCGTCGCGGCTGACGGCACCGTCGAGCACCTGCGCGAGGAAGGCATCGAGGTCCAGAGCGTCGAGCAGGTCATCGGCTCGACCGCCCTCGTCGGCACTGCCACCGCCCACACCATGCATCCGCAGCTGTCGGCAGCGCTCCAGTGGCGCGGCGCCGACGGCGACGATTCCGGGTTCGACCTGGTCGTCGTCAACCTCGCCCCGTTCGAGCGCACGAGCATGCGCCGCGACCTGCGCGAGGAGGACGTGCTCGAGGCGATCGACATCGAAGGCCCGGCCATCCTGCGAGCTGCGGCCCGCAACTTCGAGCGGGTGCTCGTCGTCGCCGACCCCGAGGTCTACCCGCTGGTCGTCGAGGAACTCGCCGCGACCGATGGAGATCCGGGATACGAGGCGCGCCGCCTGCTCGCCTCGCGCGCCTTCGATGCGACGGCGCACTACGAGCTCGCCGTCGCCAACTGGTTCAGCGACGCGGAGGACTTCCCGACCTACCTGCTGCGCGACTACGTGAAGATGGCCGACCTGCAGTACGGCGAGAATCCGCACCAGCGGGCCGCGTACTACGTGGAGGTCGGCGCACGCCGCCACCTGCTCTCGATGGTCGAGCAGCTCGGCGGGGACGACCTCTCCTTCAACAACCTCGCCGACCTCAACGTCGCGCGCCAGGTGGCATCGGACTTCACGATCCCGAGCTGCGTGATCGTCAAGCACGGCTCACCGGTCGGGGTCGCCGCGTCGCGTGGTGGCGCCGAGGCGTTCGAGCTCGCGTTCCACGCCGACGAATCGGCGTCCTACGGTGGCGTGATCGCGCTCAACCGTCCGCTCGACGGTGACGCCGCACGCACGATCGCCGACCACAAGTTCGACGTGGTCTTCGCACCCGGCTACGACGACGACGCCCAGGCGATCCTGTCCGAGCACGCACCCGACCTGCGCGTCCTGGTCGACCGCGAGCGCCGCACCAAGAGCCCGGGCGAGAAGGACATGCGCCGCGTGATCGGCGGCCTGCTCGTGCAGGACCACGACCTCGAGCTCGAGGAGCGCGAGTTCATGGAGGTCGTCACGAGCGTCAGCCCGAGCGAGCAGCAGTGGGGCGACCTCGTGTTCGCCTACCGCGTCTCGCGCTGGGTGAAGTCCAACGCCCTCGTGCTCGCCCACGACCTCGTCACGGTCGGTATTGCCGGGACGCACTCGTCGCGCCACGACGGGCTCGAGCAGGCGCTGGCCAAGGCAGGGAACAAGGCCAAGGGCGCCATGCTCGCCAGCGACGCCTTCCTCGGGTACGACGACGCCGTCGAGCTCGCGATCAACGCGGGGATCGCCGGCATCATCCAGCCGGGCGGCTCCGATCGCGACGATGAGATCACCAAGCTCTGCGACGCCGCAGGCATCCCGATGGTGTTCACGCACCGGCGCCACTTCCGACACTAGGCGACGGTCGGAGTTTGCTGCTCCTGCGCGGTGGCATCACCCCCTGCATCATCCGATCCGGACGAAGGGACTTTCCATGCGCATGCGCAACGTCATTACTACGGGCACCATGGCGCTGAGCGCCTTCCAGGTCTACCGTCGGTACCGCGCTCGAAGCGGCGGCAGCGGCAGCACCGCGCCCAAGGGTCGACGCCGCTAGGCGACGGCTATGCTGGCCGCATGGATGGCCAGCGCATACTTGAGATCGCGACGTCGACGTGGGGCATGGCGATGGCCGTGAGCCCGGCGATGCAGATCCGCCAGATGGTCGAGACCGGGGAGAGCAAGGACGTCTCCGTCGGCTACTTCGCGATTCTCGTGGTCGGGTTCGTGCTCTGGGTGGCCTACGGGTTCTCGATCGGCTCGAAGGTGCTGTGGGGCTGCAACATCGTCGCCGCGGTGTTCGGCATCGCGACGATCGTGGTCGCGCTCCGGCTGCGGCGCCGCACCGCCAGCAACCCGGATGCGGCTCTGCCAGAATCGGCGGCATGACCGCTTCCGAGTTTCCCGTCATCACCGACCTCATCGGCAACACGCCCATCGTGCGGCTGCAGCGCATGCAGGAGCCCGGCATGGCCGAGCTGCTCCTGAAGCTCGAGATGTACAACCCGGGCTACAGCGTCAAGGACCGCATCGGCGCACGGATGATCGATGCGGCCGAGCGTGACGGGCTGCTCAAGCCGGGCGGCACCATCGTCGAGCCGACGAGCGGCAACACCGGTACGGGCCTCGCGATGACCGCCATCGCGCGCGGCTACCGCTGCGTGTTCGTGATGCCGGACAAGATCAGCCTCGAGAAGCAGAACCTGCTGCGTGCCTACGGCGCCGAGGTCGTGGTGTGCCCGACGGGCGTCGAGGCAGACGACCCGCGCTCGTACTACTCGGTGAGCGATCGACTCGCGGCGGAGCTGCCGAATGCGGTCAAGCTCAACCAGTACGAGAACCAGGCCAACCCGCAGACGCACCTGGAGACCACGGGTCCGGAACTGTGGGCGCAGGTCGACGGACGCATCGATGCGTTCGTGTGCGGCGTCGGTACCGGTGGCACGGCGACCGGCATCGGCCGTTTCCTCAAGCAGCAGGATCCGTCGATCCAGGTGATCGGCTGCGACCCGCCCGGCTCGATCTACGTGACCCCGCAGGACATCCACTCGTACCTGGTGGAGGGCATCGGCGAGGATTTCTGGCCCGGCACCTTCCAGTACGACATCGTCGACCGCTGGATCACCGTCGAGGACCGCGACAGCTTCCTCACGGCGAACCGCCTCGTGCGAGAGGAGGCGATCCTCACCGGCGGCAGCGGCGGCACCGCGCTGTTCGGCGCGCTGCAGGTCGCGCGTGAGCTGGGGGAGGGCAAGCGGGTCGTGTGCCTGCTGCCGGACACCGGTCGCGGCTACCTCTCCAAGGTCTACAACCCCGAGTGGCTCCTCGAGCGCGGCATGATCTCCGCGGAAGAGGCGCGCGAGCTCGCACCGAACGACGCGCACGAGCTGCTCGAAGCCGCCGGCGTCACCCTCTAGGAGGCACCAACCATGAGCGATTCCACGAACGAGGGACACCCCAGGCGCCGTCGCGCCGCGGAGTACGAGGGCCAGGCATTCGGGACCCGCGCGATCCACGCGGGGCAGGAGCCCGACCCGACGACCGGCGCGGTGATCGCGCCGGTCTACATGAACTCGACCTACGTGCAGCACGGCGTGGGCGAGTACGCCGGCTACGACTACTCCCGCACCGACAACCCGACCCGACGCGCGCTGGAGATCCAGCTGGCAGCGCTCGAGGGCGGCGACCACGGCATCGCCTTCGCGAGCGGCATGGCGGCGACCTCGACGGTGATCCAGCGGCTCGAACCGGGCGACCACGTCGTGTGTGTCAATGACGTGTACGGCGGGACGTTCCGCCTCTTCACCAAGGTGGCCGAGCGCCATGCGGGCATCGAGGTGACGTTCGTCGAGATGCGAGACGTCGACGCGATCGCAGCAGCGATGACCGACCGCACCAAACTCGTCTGGATCGAGACGCCGACCAACCCGATGCTCAACGTCGTCGACATCGCGGCGGTGGCGAAGGTCGCGCACGAGCGGCGGGCGCTGCTCGCGGTCGACAACACCTTCGCGACGCCGTACCTGCAGCAGCCGCTTTCGCTCGGGGCTGACATCGTGACCCACTCCATGACCAAGTACCTCGGCGGCCACTCGGACGTGGTCGGCGGCGCACTGGTCGTCAACGACGACACCCTCGCGGACGAGCTGCGCTTCCTGCAGAACGCGGTGGGTGCGGTGCCGGGTCCGATGGACTGCTGGCTCGTCACGCGCGGGCTCAAGACGCTCCACGTCCGCATGGACCGACACTGCGAGAACGCAC
>JAOPYU010000018.1 GCA_025964455.1 Thermoleophilia bacterium
CGACCCCGGTAGAGCGGGGCCACGGATTCGAACCGGCCGATCTCGCAGCCGTTGGTGCGGGAGAACGTCGCGTCGATCGTCGTGCCGTTCATCTCGCCGCTGACCGTGAGCACCTCGGGGCCGCCGTACTGCTCGGCGCAGACCTGCCCCTCCGGCGCCTCGGCCGACAGCAGCCCGATGCCATCCCCGGCGAGCCAGGAGCACACGTCGGCGCGGCCGGCTGGCGCATCGCCGCCTGCCGGACACGTGACCTTCACGACGCAGGTCGCCGGCAGCGACCGCTCACACGCCATCCCGGCTGGTGCGGGGATCCCGCCGCCGTCCTTGCTGCCGACCTTGACCATCTTCGCGGTGAGCGTGCCGCGAGCCTCGGCGATGCGCTTGGTCGACCCGCCACTCGCCGCGGGATCAGGTCTGGTCGGCTCCTCCGCGGTGGTCGACGTCCCAGCACGCTCGACCCGCTTGGGGTCGCCATTGCCGCCATCACCGTCGCATCCGGCGAAGAGGAGCAGGGCAGCAGCGACGAGCAGGATGACCGAGGGGATTCGCATGGCACGTGCCTTCCCTGGCTGGGGGGATCGCACGCTTGGACGCGCGGTCGCCGCAACCGGTTCCCGCGGACGTCAGCCCTTGACGCCGCCGGCGGTCAGCCCGGCGACGATGCGTCGCTGGAACACGAGCACCATGGCGAGCAGCGGCAGCATCACGATCACGCTGGCGGCGCTGATCGGCCCGACGGGGATCTCGAGCGTGTTCTCGCCCTGGAAGGTCGCGATCGCCATCGGGACGGTCATCGACTTGCTCGTCGCGGTCAGCGACGACGCGAGCAGGAACTCGTTCCAGGTGTTGATGAACACGAGGATGGCGCACGTGAACACGCCGGGCGCCGCGAGCGGCAGCATCACCTTGCGGAAGGCCTCGAACGGCGTGGCGCCATCCATGTACGCGGCGTGCTCCAGGTCGCGGGGCAGCTCGCGGAAGAAGCTCGACATGATCCAGATGCCCATCGGCAGTGACAGCGTGACATTGGGGATCACGAGCCCGGTCTTGGTGTCGAACAGGCCGAGGTTGCGCCAGAGTTCGAACAGCGGGCCGACGATCGAGATGCCCGGGAACATCGACACGGCCAGCACCGCGAACATGATGTATTGCTTTCCGGGCACGGGCAGTCGCGCGAGCGCGTATGCCGCTGCGCCGCCGATCGCCATCGCGACGGCGGTCGCCGAGCTCGCGACGATGATCGAGTTGATGAAGGCACGCACGAACTCGTCGTTGGCGAACACGGACGAGTAGTTGTGGAGGGTGAAGGTGGACGGGAGCAGCTTGCCGTTTGCCGCCGGGTCCATCGACAGGCGCACGAGCCACAGGAACGGGAACAGGCAGTACATGATGAGCACTGCGATGCCCGCCGTGGTCCACGGCTGGTCCAGCACCGCGCCGAAGAACCCTCGGCGCTCCTTGGGCAGCTCGACCGTCGTGGTCGTGGTGGGCGCATGCGGGATGTAGACGGGTCGCGTCGGGAGCCCGGCAGGTTGCGTCGTGGTCGTGGTCGAAGCAGCCATCAGTGCGCCATCTCCATCGTGGCCGCTTGGCCGCTGAGCCGTCGCTCGCGCCGGGACGGCTTCTTCTCCATGCCTTCAGGTGTCGCGCCGAGCACCTTCACGAACAGCACGGCCACGGCGAGCACCATGAGGAACACGAGCACGCTCATCGCGCTGCCCACGCCCATGTCGAGCTTCTTGATGAGGAAGTCGTAGCTGACCATCGAGACGGTCGCGGTGTCGTTCTGGCCGCCGGTCATCACGTAGCCCAGGTCGAACATGCGCATCGAGTCGAGCGAGCGGAACAGCACGGCCACGAGGATCGCCGGCTTCAGCGCCGGGAGCGTGATCCGGAAGAACTTGGTGCGCGCGGACGCACCGTCCACGTCGGCTGCCTCGTACATCTCCGAATCGATCGACTGCAGTCCGGCGAGCAGCAGCAGCGCGATGAACGGCGCCGTCTTCCAGGTGTCTGCGAAGACCATCGCGAAGATCGAGGTCCACTTGCCGCAGAGCATGCAGCTCTCCTCCGCGAAGATCCCCATGATGCTGCGGAACAGGTCGAAGGTGAAGGTCGGCGTGAAGATCCACTTCCACGCGAGCGCCGTGACGATGGTGATCGTCGCCCACGGCACGAGCACCGCCACGCGGATCGCACCCGTGGCGCTGCCGAATCCCTTGTTCATGACGAGCGCCATCGTCAGGCCGAGCGCGAACTCGATCGAGACCGACAGCACCGTGAAGCCGATCGTCGTGAAGGTCGCGGTCCACCAGGTGTCGGAGGCGAGGATGCGGACGTAGTTGTCGAGGCCGATGAAGGCGTAGTCGTCCGGCACCTTGACGTTGTAGCGGTGCAGGCTCATCCACACGGCGCTCAGCACGGGGTATCCCGCGACGATCGCCATGAGCACGAGCGCGGGGACCACGAACAGGAAGCCGAGCTTGCGCTCGTCGAGGCGATCGAGGATGGCGGCGGGGCTGCGCATCAGATCTCCGCCTTCCCGTCGAGGGCGGCCTGGACGCCGTGCTGCATCTCCTTGACGGCTTCCTCGGGTGTCAGTCGCCCGTTGAGCACGTCGTTGTAGGCCTTGTAGATGACGATGGTGACATCGTTGTAGTACGGCGTCGTGGGGCGATTGACGCCCGTCTCCAGGCCCTTGGCGAGCACGTCGATGAAGGGCACGTCCTTGGCCATCTGCGGATCGGAGTACAGGCGCTTGAGCGTGGGCATCTCGCCCTTCTTGACAGCCTTCTCGCGCTGGATGTCCTCGCCGGTGAGGCACATCATGGCCTCCCACGCGAGCTCCGGATGCTTGGTCGAGGACGAGATCCCGAGGTTCTGGCCACCGAGGACCGAGGCGCTCGATCGGTCCTTGAAGCCGGGCAGCGGGGCGATGTCGAACTTGCCCTTCACCTTGGAGGCCTTGTCCTGGTTCATGAGCGCCCAGGCATACGGCCAGTTGCGCATGAACACCGCGTCGCCCTTCTGGAATGCGAGGCGCGCGTCCTCCTCCATGAAGGTGGTGACGACCTTGGGTGAGACCTTGTCGTCCATGATCGACTGCAGCCACGAGAGGGCGTAGGTGGCGCCGTCGCCGTCGTCGAGCGTGGCCTTGGTGCCGTCGTCGGAGAGCACCTTGGCGTTGGCGCTGCCCATGAACTCGAGCGCGTCGACCATGCCGCCCTCGTAGGAGTTGCCCTGGAAGACGAAGCCCGCGATGCCCGGCTGCTTGGCCTGCGCCGCCTTGGCCATCTCGGCGAGCTCCTCGTACGTCTCCGGAGCGTGGTCGACCAGGTCGGTGCGGTAGTACATGAGCGCCGCGTTGGTGCCTGCAGGCACGGCCCAGTACTTGTCCTTGTAGCGGGTGCTCTCGAGCGCGGCTGGTACGTACTGGTCGGCGATCGGACCCATGCGCTCGGACAGGTCGAGGATCCAGCCCGCGTCGCTGAACTCGGCGGTCCAGATCACGTCGAGGTTGATCATGTCGATGGAATCGTCGCCGGCGGCGAGGCGGCGCGTGAGCTGCTCGCGGGCGGCGTCGACGCTCGGACCCATCGGGATCGCCTCGATGCGGTACTTGCCGCCGGATTCCTTCGCGCACTTCGCGAACTTCTCCTCGTCGAAGCCGGTCTGGTCGCGCCAGGTCATGAAGCCGAGGACGGGGACGCCATTGGCGTCGGCATCGTCAGCGGAGCTGCCGCAGCCCGCTGCGAGGAGGGCGGCGAACACGAGCACGAGCAGGATCGCGAATGCACGAATGCGTGCATCACGATAGCCGCTGCGAGCGTCGTCCCGTTCCCGTCCCATACCTGCCTCTCGGGCAGGAGGTGCCGCGCGTTGCAGCGCGGGCCGACGGTTCTGGAATCAGATCTTGACGTCGGCGACGGGCGTGCCGCTCGGTACGGGTGCGGGACGGGTGGTCTGCTCGAAGCTGACCATCACCTCGCGCACGTCACCGCTCTTGAGGAGCAGGACGCCGGTGTCCTCGCCGGTGCCCCACTGGCCCACGTTGTGGATCTGCCCGCGCGAATCGGCGGTCCAGATCTGCCACGTGTTGCCGACGCCCGGCGACGGCAGGTCGCGCAGGAGCAGGATCCAGTGCTTGTCGGAGACCTGCACCAGCGAGCCCTTGGTCTGCTCGAAGCGACCGCTGGTCGTCATCTCGTGCGAGCTCGCGCGCTCGAACCCGACCGGGGCGCTGTCCCGCTCCTGGCTCGTGGTCTGCAGCTCAGCGACCTTGTCGCGCTGCGAATCGAGTTCGCCGCGCAGGTCGAACGCGACCAGCGCGAGGGCGATACAGGCGACGGCGAGGGCGCCGGCGAAGGCCGGAAGCACGAAGCGGGGGCGCGAGGCGCGGTCGCGACGGAAGCGGGCGCGGTCCAGCGAGACGGGCGCGTCGGGCACTGTGGTTGCCGACGACGTCGCCGTCGCGGCGCCGGGCGCAGCAGCTGTCGCCGGGTCGCTCTCCGCAGCCAGTCGCCGGTCGGTCCCGGCGTGCACTGCATCGAGCACGCGAGATCGAAGGGCAGCCGGAGCGGCGACGCGCGGCAGCGACTGCACGAGGCGCGCGGCGACGTCTTCGAGCTCGTTGAGCTCGCGTCGCAATGCCGGCTCGGCAGCGATTGCTTGTTCCACGCGCGCACGCTCGACCGGGTCGAGCTCGCCGAGCGAGTACGGAAGCAGCAGCTCCCGGATCTCCTCGTGGTTGTCGTGCGGCGTGTTCATGGCGTGGTCCGTTCCCCGTGGGAATCAGCGTCGAGCAGCTCACGCAGCCGACGCATTCCCTGGAACATGTACGTCTTGACCGTGCCAAGCGGTTTGCCCAAGAGCTCAGCTATCTCGCTCTGCGAGTAACCCTGGAAGTACGAGAGCTCGAGGGCGCGCCGCTGGTCCTCGCTCAATTGTGCCATGGCCGCGCGGATATCTTCGGTGTAGGCGTTGTTAACGGCGTCGGTCGCGACGTCCTCGCCGGTCGACACGCGAGCCGCGGTCTCGTCGCCCGGCTCGGCGCCGGGGCGGTCGGCCGCGCGCACCTTGGCGCGGCGGATCAGGTCGATCACGTGGCGGTGCGCGAGCGTCGTGATCCAGGTCGCGACCGATGCGCGGGTCGGATCGAAGCCGGCGGACGCGTTCCAGACCTTGATCCAGACGTCCTGCGCGGCATCCTCCGCACGCCCAGCGTCGCGCAGCATGCCGATCGCGATCGAGTAGACGAGGTCGCCGAACTCGTCATACAGCTGCTCGAAGGCAGCCGCGTCGCCATCGGCGACGAGGCGCATCCACTCCGCATGGAGCGCGCGCTGTTCGGCAGTTCGCTGCATCAGGGAGAAGTATCGCAGGCGGGCGTAAAAACGGCGTTTCTCCTGCAAATAAGCGGGTGACCAGGGTCGAACTGGCGCATCCAGCTTGGAAGGCTGGCGCTCTACCAACTGAGCTACACCCGCGAGGTGGCTCTAGATTACAAGATCCTCGGGACGCTGCCCACCCAGTCTCGCGTGATCGCGCGCGTCCATGACTTCCAGGTTCTCGGGCCGATTGTCCCACCTGACACCGTTCTTGTGGTGGACGTGTTCATCGCTCCTCAAGGGCCGACCGACCATCTCCTCGGCGATCAGGCGATGTTCGTACACGTACCCGTACTTCGCCTTCGGATGCGCCGGCATCCAGGCGAAGACGTAGCCTTTCGTGCGATCGAGGACACGACCCGAATGCTTCCAGTCGTCGGGCAACACCATGTGCTTCCGTCTCGCGTTCGCCCCGCAGGCGACCGAGCAGAACTTCCGCTTCTCGCCGCGCCCCCACCTCGCCCAGTCGGGAAGTACGTAGGTCTCACCACACTGCTCGCACACCTTCGTCGGATTGGGCGACCTCGTGCGCTTCGGCTGCAGCCGATTGTAGAACGTGGCCGAGCAGCCGCTGCTGCAGAAGTTGCGCTTCGTACGCGCAATCTCACAGCGCTTCTTCCGGAAACCGATCCCGCATTGGGCGCATGTCACCAGTACCATCATACGAACGTATGTTCGCATGGCCGTCGGACGCAACGGGACCAATTCCACCGGAAGGACGAAGGCCCCCGCCGAAGCAGAGGCCTTCATCACGCGAGGGGTGGCTGACGGGACTCGAACCCGCGACCACTCGGACCACAACCGAGGGCTCTACCAACTGAGCTACAGCCACCAAGCGAGGCCGCAGCATACCAGCGCACGCGGCGGCTCGGAAGGCGATCTGCCAAGGGGGTCCCGAGCCACCGTTTGCGCGGATCGATACGCTGTTCGCATGAAGCTCGACGGCATCCACCACATCACGTGCATCACCGGCGACGCGGCCACCACGGTCGAGTTCTACGCCCGGGTCCTGGGCCTGCGCCTCGCCAAGCGGACGGTCAACCAGGACGACCCCTCCGTGTGGCACCTGTTCTTCACCGACGAGGCGGGCACGCCGGGCTCGGACCTCACCTTCTTCGAGTACCCCCAGGCACGCCGCGGCACGGTCGGCGCCGGCATGGTGCATCGCATCCGCTATCGCGTGGCGAGCGATGCGAGCCTCGACTGGTGGGAGGAGCGGCTGCGGGCCGAGCGTACGCCCACCAGCCGCACCGAGACCGGCAACCTCCGCTTCTCCGACCCGAACGGGCTCATGCTGGAGCTGACCGTCGCGCCCGACGGCCTGCCCGATGCACCCCTGCGCGCTCGCTCCAGCGTGGTCCCCGAGGAGCACGCCCTGCTCGGGTTCGACGGCGTCGACGCGCTCGTCGCGGAGGTCGCCCCGAGCGCCCGCGTCGTGACCGAGTTGCTCGGCTTCACCGACCTCGGCGACGACACGTACGAATCGCGCGGCCCACGACGCGGCGGCACGATCCGCTTCGAGGAGACCGATCGGCGCGGCTTCGGCGGGGCGGGAACGGTCCATCACATCGCCTTCTCCGCGGAGACCGACGAGATCGGCGACTGGGCGACCGAGGTGGCGCGGTCCGGCGCGCACGGCACCAACGTGGTCGATCGCTTCTGGTTCCGCTCGGTCTACTTCCGCGAGCCGAACGGGATCCTCTACGAGCTCGCGACCCAGGGGCCGGGCTTCACGGTCGACGAGCCGCTCGAGACGCTCGGTGACCACCTCGTGCTGCCGCCGCGCTTCGAGCCGGCCCGCGCGCAGATCGAGCCGCTGCTCACCGTGCTCCCCGACACGAGCGCCTGGCGCAGCTGATCCGGCCACGGCCGTAGGATCGCGGCATGCAGCTCGCCTCGATCCGTCACGCCGCCACCACCCCCGCCGCGCCCCAGCCGCCGACGGCGGGTCTCCTCCATACCGTATTCGGACCCTGGCTCCGCGAGCTCGGCGCGATCGAGGGCGGCCGCCCCATCGCCCGCGAGGTGCTCGAGTTGCGCTTCGAGAGCAACCGCGACGCGGTGCTCGCCCACGCTGCCCTCAACGACGCGATCGACGGAGTCGAGGTGCTCGTGCGGCTCCAGGACGGCAGCGCGCCGCACGCCGAAGCAGTGAGCGCCGGTGAGATCGCCGGGTTCGTCGACCGCATCGCCGAGCTCGTGCGCGTCGAGCCGCGCCGGATCCCGGCGCCAGCCTTCGTGGTCACGTCGGCTCGTCCCGACACCAATGCCCGCCTCGACGCGCTGCTGCGCGACGAGATCGCCGGCCTGCCGGTCCGTTGGCAGACCGCCGACGCCTGAGATGCGGCTCAACATGGATCTGGTTACGTTGAACGGCGCTCATGCGGTCAACGTCACCGAAATCATCGGTCGCCTCAGCTCTTGACCGGGACGCCGAATTTTCCGCGCAGGTCGACCATGGTCGCGCCGCCGACGACCGCGACCAGCTCCGGCACCAACGACGTGAGCGTCGGGCGCCAGTAGCCCGGATACGTCCCCAGGCGCGTGATGAACGCCCCCTGTGCCGCCTCGTCGATACCCCCGAGGCTCGTCACGTGGAAGCTGCCATCGGCCAGCTGCAGCACAGCCTGCGCCTGCTTGTCGCCGTCGGCCATGCCCGGTCGCGTGGTGAGCGCGATCGCGCGCGCTGCGCGCACGGCATCCTCGTAGCTCGCGGCGCCCGTCGCCACCAGGCGCGCGGCGCCGGCAGGGTGCTTGGCCCAGAAGCCGTCCCAGTCGAGCTCGCGCGAATCCGCGATCGTCTCGGCCGTCCACGTCGGGAATGCGCTCGAGGTGCGCTGCAGCGGCGGCTTGGGCTGGTTGCCCGAGATCGGGCGGTAGTCGAAGGTCACGAGCGGCACCCGGCCGAGCTCGTCGAGGCGATCGGCGACGGCAGGACGGGCTTGGTGGGCGGAAGCGAGCTGCATGGGTGGATCCTATGCTTCCGGTGTCGTTTCAAGGGTGCCCTCCTCCCAGCCGATACCTCTCCCCATGACGAGCTTCACCGACGTCGACCCTTCCGTGGCCTTCGAGATCGCCGCCCTGCGCATCCACCTCGTGGTGGGCATGGCGGCGGCCGACGACGAGCTGCACGAGGATGAGATCGCCGGTCTCACCGCATTCGTCACGAGCATGCCGGTCAGCGACGCGCAGCGCCGCTACCTGGGACAGCTGCTCGGCGTGCTGCTCAAGGATCCGCCGCAGCTCGACACGCTGTTGCGCTCGCTCGTGGAGCGGATGGACGGCCCCGACCTCGCGCAGCTGCTCATCGACGACCTCGTGGTGATCGCCCAGAGCGACGATCGCATCGATCCGCGCGAGGAGGGCCTGATGCGCCTCGTGTGCGGTGCGCTCGAGATCCCGCCCGTGTCGCTGTACGAGCCGCACGAACGCGCCGCCGGTGACGCCTCGGCCACCGAGCTCGCGCGGCTGGTCCGCAACCTGCTCGGCCTCGAGGACGCTGCCTGACGCCGAATAGCCGTTTGGCGGATCGGCGATGATGCGAGCGTGCATCGCCGCCTCCGTCGCATCCTGCTCATCCCGCTGATCGCAGCGGTCATCAGTGCGTGCACGCTCGGCGGCATGTCGATCGCGCTGCTCGCGGCCAGCAGCGACACCCACCGCACGTCGTTCGGCACGATCGAGTCGAGCGCGCGTCCGGACCTCAACGGGCGCGTCACCGTCTACGTGCCGCTCGTCGACTGGCGCGTGCGCCTGCTCGCGCACCGCGCTCCGGTCGACATCCGGCTCGAGCTGCGCGGTATCGACCGTGAGCGTGCCGGCAAGGGGATCAGTTCGTCCGAGGCCGCGGAGCAGTCGATCGGCGAGCTGCGCCGCGACAGCGCCCGGATCGTGGAATCCGCGGTGCGGCGCGCCGCCATCGTCGCAGCGATCGGCGGGCTGATCGGCGGCGTGCTCGCGGGCGCCCTGCTGACGTCGACCGCGCTGCGTCGCAGGTGGCTCCTTGCAGCTCCCGCGCTCGCGGCGCTCGTGGTGGCCGGCGTGCTGATCCCGAGCCTGTCGGCGCTTGCTGACATGCGTTCGAGCACGGTCACGGCGGAGAGCGTGGGTCGCAATGCCGACGAGCTGCCACGCGTGCTTCGCTTCGCGGGGCAGCTGCTGTCGGTCGGTGATGAGTACGAGGACCACTACGGGACCGCGCTGCGCGGCCTCTCGAACCTCGCGGCATTCGCCCAGACAACCGGCCCGGCGCCGGACCAGAGCGTGCTGCTCGTGTCGGACGTGCACGACAACGCGTTCGTGCTCGACTCGCTCGACGCGTTCGCTGGCGGCGACACGGTCTTCGCCGCAGGCGACTTCGTGCAGGTCGGTGCGAGCATCGAGGAGCGCACGGCGCCGCCGATCGCGCGCCTCGGTGGCCGCGTGATCGCAGTCTCGGGCAACCACGACACACCGGAGTTCATGGCGGCGCTCGCGGAATCCGGCGCGACCGTCCTGGACCGCGACGATGTCACCACCCGCGACGGCACGCTCCTGGTCGCCGGCTACCCCGACCCGCTCGAGCGCGCCCCCAACTCCGACGGCACCCACGTGCTGCGCGTGTACGGCAACACCTACCGCGAGCAGCAGCGGGACTTCCTGGCGTGGTGGGACGACCTCGACACACGCCCTGACGTGGTCATGGTGCACCAGCACGGGTTCGCGCACCGGCTGCTCGAGCACCTTCGTGAGCAGGGCGACGACGCGCCGCTGCTCGTGCTCACCGGTCACGACCACAAGCCGCACGTGCACGTCGACGGGCGTCAGGTGCTCGTGGACGGCGGCACGCTCGGCGCGGGTGGCCTCGCAGCCGTCGGCGAGCAGCCAGCGAGTTTCGCACGCATCGCGCTGCGCGACGGGGCGGTCACGTGGGTGGACGTGATCTCGATCGAGCCGATCGAAGGCGACGTGCGGACCAAGCGCACGCAGGTCACTGGCTGACCTCAGCCGCGCGCGGGGGCACGCACGAGCAGCCCCAGGCGCGGCATGCTCCCAGCAGCATCCGCCTGTGCGAACGCAGCGATCTGCGCGGCATCGACGCGCACCGGCCCGGCCAGGGCCGGATCGATGACCACGTAGCGACCGTCGGCCTCGTCGTAGCCCGCCACCACGGCCGCATGGTTCGCCACGGCGGTCGATGCGCCATCGTCCGCGCGCCGGGGCCAGCTGCGCGCGGCTCGATCGCCGCCGAGCAGCAACACGGCCCCCGCACGCACGTCCGCCAGCGCCGTTCCGAGCCCGTACGTCACGTGGACGTCGGCCCCCGCGGCCCGCAGCGCGAACGCCTGCTGGGTCTTGAGGGTCGCGCCGGTGGATTCGGAAGAGCCCGTGGCGAGCCGACGCGCCGCGTCGATCACGGCCTGGGTCCGCTCGCCGGCGAACCCGGGGACATCGAGCCCCACGAGCCGCAGCGCGTTCACGATCGAGGCAGGCCCGCAGTTGCCGTTGCGCTCGCCCCACGGCAGCCCATCGGGCAGTCCGGGGCTCCGGTACTGCGGCAGGAAGACCCGCTCGGCGCGCTCGAGCAGCGACGCCGAGGGCGTCGCACCGGGTGCCGTCGTGGGAGCGCCGATCCGCATACCGGAAATCGTCCCACGTGCGTGCGCCCCGCGCGAGGGCGCCCACGCGAGCGTGGCCCTGTCGTGCCAGCGCGCCGCGAGGGACGATCGCACGGATCCCTCCGGATTCTCCGCATCTCGCGCCCCCCGATCGCCCCGGAAACGGCACGATGTGGGTGTTCCGACCGAAAGCACGGTATGGCGACCCTTTCCATCGCGCACGCGGGAACCGACGACGGCGCCGAAGCGCGCCCACGCCTGATGCTGGTTCCGACCTCGGCGGCAGCGGGCCACGGGCCGTCCGTCGGCGATTCGCCCGACATCCTCAGCCTGTATCGGGTGGTGGGTCCCACGGAGCTCGCCATGCTCGAAGCCGCAGACTGGTCGGTGGTCCCGGAGCGATCCGAGTGGTCGGTCATCCTGTATCGCTTCACCTCGCTCGAGGATGCTCAGGACCTGATGCGCTCCAAGCACCGACGCGACCAGCTCGCCATCGTCGAGGTACCGATCGACCGCGTGTTCGCCGAGACGCTCCGCGTCGACATGCCGGACCGTCTCGCGGGGCGCACCGAGTACTGGGCGTCCTCGCCGCAGCTGGCCGCGCTCAACAGCAAGCTGCGCGGTCGAATCACGCGCGTGCGCTGACCGCGCCAGCAAGCGGCAGACGGCGTCCCAACGGATGGACCGCCATGGTCAGCAGCGCCCCAGCGATGAACAGGGTCGCGACGTACGCGACGGCCTCAGGACGTGTCACCATCGAGGCCACGCCCTCGGCGACGCTCCAGGGCGACGTGACGAACTCCCAGCTGATCCTGCTTGGCTGTGCACCTCCGCTGTTCTTCCTCCTCTTCTTCTCAGTTGGTCCGTTTGGACTGGCGGTGCTCCCCATCGCGACGTTCGGAGTGAAGGCCGCACTGGCTCGCATCCCCACCGTCCCGGTCGAATCTCGTCATCGATATCGGGCAGCAACTGGAATCGCCGTTCTGTGCGCGAGCGTTCCTCTTGGCCTGACGTGGGGGTTGGTTGGAGCCAAGGTGATCCCGACGTCGCTGACTGTTGCATGGGACCCCCCGGTAGGATGCATCGGGGCCTTTCTGGTCACCGCGCCGCCGCTCGTCGGCGCGTACTTGGTCCAGCGCCATGCACAAGGCGATGGAGGTTGGCCGCGTGTCGTCGCCACGCTCTTCCTCACAGCAATGGTGTCGTGCTGGATGGCGCTCGGCGGGGCCGTAGCTCTCGGTTCCGCACAGTGGGCCTCGTCCCTGACTGGCGCGCACGACGTATGTCCGGTCACGGTTGCTCAGCACGCGGGGCAAGGTGGAGCCGCGTTCTGCGAGGAGCTCGAGGAGACGTGGTGATCGATGGATGACGCCCCTGACATCCTCGTCGTGCTGGGCAACTCCATCGCCGGCTCGGTGAACGCGCGTCCGGAGCCGATGCCCCAGCGTGATCCCGTCATGGCCGGCGGCGTCCGCCTGACCAGGGCGGCCTCGGTCCAGCACGACACCTGCGACGGCGGGCGTGTCGCCTTCGGAGCTGGCCATATGAGCGGCGACGTCGGTTTCGACTGGTGCAGTCATTGCTACGTCGCTGAGCGCGAGCACCCGGTCCGTCAACCGACCGTCGACGAAACAGCGCAGTTCGCACTGGCGGGAATCGGCCGCTCCGGTGTTCCGTTGCATCTGGAGCTGAAGGGACCGGATGACCTCGAGTTGCTGCGCGCGCTCGTCGCGGAGTTCGACGGACTGCTCCGCGTCGCCCTATTGCGCATGTCCGAAGCGCTGATCTCGGCGTCGGACCTCGGTGCGCTCGATGTGGTCATCGTCATGCCGGCGCACTACTGCGGCAGGTCCGAGAGTGGCGACCTGCCGACGCTCGCGCGATACCTGCATCGCGTCAACGAGGTCCCGCCGATCGACCCGGACCTCATGCACCGAGTTCGTGCGGCTGCGGATGAACGTGGCGTGGTCCACGACGCCGAACTCGCGGACGAGTACTTCCAAGCGTTGGTGCGGCAGAATGAGGAAGCTCGACGTCTCCGCGGCTGGCCCGAACCCGTCATCGAAGCCGGGTCGGTGTTCCCTTCCGCCGCCAGCGGTGACGTCCTGCCCGAGTACGCCGATGGCGACCCGCCGGAGCCGACGATCCCTGGTCCCAGCCCGCCAAGCCCGTCCGACGGTTTGTCACGCGCCTGATCGGTCAGAACGGGCGCATGCCTGCCCGACGCACCCTCCTCAGCATCGCCCTCGGTCTCATCGCCCTGGGAGCGATCAGCTTCGCCCTCCAGCCGGTGCTAGATCCGAAGCCCGACAGCGTCTGCGTCGCCGACGGGTCGCCGTCGTCGGGCTTCACCGACGATGACAAGGACGACTGCAACGTCTCGATCGAGAGCTACCGCAAGATCGCGGACCACGACTCCAAGCCGAAGCCCTTCCGCATCATCGGGCTCGTGCTCGTGCTGGCAGGCATCGTGACGGCGGTGGTCGCCTTGGCACGCGGTCGCGGACGATCCGCTCCTCGCGACGATTGAGGATCGCATGCATGGCGTCCACGCGGCGGGACGCGGGTACCGTCACGTTCTAGGGTGACGTTCGCCGCTGTGCTGTTGCTCGCGGGGTCGCGGATCATCCCGGTGGGGATCCTCGTCGATCGCAGGTACCGGCACGATCAGGTCGGAGCGCCTCGGCTCTTCAGGCATGTCGGTCACAACGGGGCGCGGCGTCGCCTGACCCGACGCGGCGCTGGCCGCGGCGCCGCCGAGCACTTGCGCACGGTCACTGACATCGGACACCGCTCCGGGCGTGGGCGGCGCGCCTGCGGCTGCGTCCTCGATCGCCCCAGCAAGGCGTCCACCGTGTATCGCCGCGTCATGGACGAGCGCGCGGGCAACCACTGACGGTTGCAGCGGCGCCTGCTCGAGCTCGCTCCGGACGGTGGCAGCGCCGATCGGAGCATCCGGATCCAGGCCCTGTGGCCTGCTGGTGCCTGCAGCGGCGGGCGCCGTGAGATCACGCCCTGTAGTTGTCACTGGGCTCGGCATGGCAGGCTCCACCGGGTCAGCCCCGACTGGGGCGACTGGCGCGAGTGGTGCATCGTCGGGCGTCATGATCGACCTCTCCCCCGTGCGACGACGCAGGCAACCTCAGGCCGACCCATCATCGCCCGTAATTCGACGAGAAGGCGTAGCTCCGCAGCGACCCTCCTCGCGCTGCCGCCGCGACCCCGCCCGCTAGACTGGCCAGAGCAGCGGTTTCCGTGGCTGCATGCACACCGCGGGGTGTGGCCTAGCCTGGTAAGGCGCCTCGTTTGGGACGAGGAGATCGCTGGTTCGAATCCAGTCACCCCGACTTCTTCGAGCCCCGTGCCCGCGTCGGCGGTCCAGGCCGATGCCCGTGACGCAGCTCGCGGTGCGTACTCGGCAGACCTGACCCTCACTGCAACGGCGAATCCGTGACGCCGATCGGTCGGTAGCCTTTTGCGACCGACCCCCTCCGTACACTTCTCCCCATGGGCGACGTCGATGACCTCCAGGCAGCAGAAGAAGCAGCGGCGCAGCGCGCCGAGGCGAAGGCCGAGCGGCAGCGTGAGGCGCGCGCCAAGGAGCTGCGCATCGAGCCGCAGCGCCCTGGCCTCGCGATTCGCACCCGCGTGACGCGGGAACTGCCGATCACGCAGCTGCACCCGGGCGAGAACATCCGCCTGGACCTGCCGGAGATCCAGGAGCTGGCGCTCTCGATCCGCGAGGTGGGCCTGCTCACCCCGCTGCTCGTGCGCCCCTGGAACCCGGACAAGGACGCCGACGGCACGCTTCCCAAGGGCGCTGATCCGTCGCTCGATCACTACCGGCTCGTCGCAGGGCATCGCCGCCATGCGGCGCTCACCGCGCTCGTGGATGCCGAGGTCGACGGCTTCGACATCGCGGCCTGTGAGGTGCGCGAGGGCATCTCCGAGGCCGAGGCGTACGCGCTCATGCTGACCGAGAACGTGCAACGCGTCGCGCTCGAGCCGATCCAGGCTGCCCGCGCGCTGCGGCTGCTGCTCGACCTGAACGAGGGCATGGATGCCGCGACGCTCGCGCGGTCGCTCGGCCTGCGTTCGGCATGGGCGACGACGCACCTCAAGCTGCTCGACCTGCCGCAGGAGGTCCAGGACCGCCTCGAGGCGGGCGACCTGTCCGTGACGATCGCCGACATCCTGCGCAAGGGCCAGGCGATGGGGCGCATCGACGAGGCCAAGGTCAAGGAGCTCGCGGAGAAGGTCGCGTCGGGCGAGATCACGTCGACGCAGGTTCGCAAGGAAGCCGGGCCCGCGCCGAAGAACACGCAGGCTCCGAGGACCGTCGAGATGGGTCCGGACGGCAAGCCGCTCGACCCCGCACTCAGCGCTGGTGGCACGTGGCAGGACCTGAGCGAAGGCTCGGTCCGTGGCGACCTGACACGGCCGGCGACGCCGCTCTCCAACCGCGAGAACCCGTATGCACCCGGCGAGGTCATCGAGCGGGTGCCCGGGATGAAGTCCGCCGAGGCAGCTGCTGCGGTGAGCGGCCCGAAGCCGGCCTCCGCGCCCGTGATCCCGTACGAAGATCGCCTCGACGCCTACCTGCTCGGTCGCGCGCTGCGCGAGTGGGCGAGCGACGAGTACCTCGACGACCTCGGTATCGACCGCGTCCAGGCAGACGCCTACGCGATGATGCTCGGCTTCGAGGAGCGCATTGCCGCGATCCGTCACGTGAGCGCCACGCTCATGGAGCAGGAGTCGGCGGGGCTCGTGCCCGCCTGACCTACCTGCGCGGTCAGGGCTTTCGGATCTTGATGCCCTGGGTCTTCGCCCAGGCGGCGAGCTTGCGGTCGGCTTCGGCCTGGTTGAGCAGGCCGGCTTCGACGGCGGGCTCCAGGAGTGCGCGGTGCTCGGCGACCTGTTCGGCCTCCTCCTGATCGCGCACCAGCTCCTTGATGTCGCCGATGCGCTCGACGAGCTTGTCGAACGTCGCTCGATCGGTGCGGTACAGGGCCGTCAGCATCTTGACCGAGTACCAGGCGCGCTCGGGAACCGCACCCCCGGCGGCGCGGGCTTTCGCCTTGGAGGCGGCGACCTTTGCCCCGCCTCCGCCCGAGCCGAGGCGCGGCGGGACCCAGAAGCCGTGGAACGACTTGTAGTTCTGGACCGGCTTCTCCTTCGTGTCCGGCAGGTAGCCACGTCCCTTGAGGAAGGTGGTCCACTCGGATGCGGGCGCGTCGGGTGCGGGCGTGTGGTTGGTGCTGCTGGAAGCCATGTGGTGAGCCTACCCCTGCGCGGCATGGATCGCCGCCACTGCATCGCGCGCCTGCGCCGCTGCCGGACCGGCCAGCACGACACCCGCCTCACGCGACTGGCGGACGGATGACCCGTCGAGCACGCGGTCCACGAGGTAGAGCGAGCCGATGTAGGCGCTGTCACCAGCGGTGGCAACGGTGCCGTGGAGCCCGCGGGCGGCTCGCAGCGCGCGTCGCTCACCTACGACGCGCACCTCGACACCGGCCTCCTCGAGCTGCCGGCGCTGGCGATCCGGGATCTCGTGCGTGAGCAGGTCCACCTCGCGGCCGGGCGCGGCGAGTCCGGCGATGAGCGACGCCATCGATCCCGAATCGAAGGCCTTGGTCACGATCCGGACGGGGCCTGTCGGCGGCGCCGCCTGCAGCAGGGCGATGAGCGCGTCGCTGGCGTGGCGCGCACCGACCCGCGGATCGTTGATCGCGACGCCGACGGCGGCTGCGGCCTCGAGCGCATCGCGCAGGCGCTGCGGCGAGCTCGCCTTCGACTGCGCGTGCACCTCGGCCAGTGCGGCGGCGGCCGGGCCGTCGAACCGCACGCCGAGCTCGATGCGCCTGGCGGCTTCGGCGTCAGCGACGTCGGTCGCGACCAGCGCCTCGGCGCCGCCGTCACGCGTAATCGACTTGCCGTGCTGCTTGCGCGGCGGCACCCCGTAGTCGTGCCACCCGGCCATCGCACGGAGGCGATCCGCCTGGGGGCCGACGGACGCATCGGTATCGGCGAGGACGTCGACGGCGACTCGGCGACCCGGGAGCGCCATGAGCGCGTCGACCATGCCGGAGTCACTGATCCGGAAGGCGTCCAGGTGAACGGTGGAACCTGCCCTGTCGAGCAGCCCCGAGACGGCTCCCCGCAGGGCTGGCGTGCCGATCGCCACGTCCGCGTCCACGATCGCTCCGCGCTGCGGCACGAGCGCAGGGGGTGGCGAGACGGCTGGCGCTGTCGCGAGCATGCCTGCACCTCGACCCCGTCGACCCTCGCGAGACGGGCCGACCTCGCGCGTGTCCTCCCTGGGTCACGGCCCTGACCTTCCTCGCAGTCAGGTGCGTGGGTCAGGTGTTCTGCGGGTTCAGGACGAGCCCGAGCTCGTTGGCCACACCCACGCGGCCGAACAGGTCGACGACCCAGCGGCCGTCGCGCAGGTTTGCGGCCTGCGTCGGACGATCCGTGAGGATGCCGTGCACGCGGTGATCCTTGGTCAGCGCCAGCTGCTCGCCGGCGTCCTCCTTGCCGACCAGCACGCCGATGCCGCGCGCCTCCATGGCCGAGAGCACGTCCTCGTTCACGTTCTCGCGCACGACCTCGATGTGGTCGGGATCGAAGCCGAGGTCGTCGACCTGCTCCTCCACGCTGGGCGCGTCGCCGTCGCGGTCGATCACGAGCGTCACCGGGATCCGCGAGTCGATCGCGTGGACACCGCGCACGGCGTCAGGATCGAAGCTCATCGCTTCGAGCTGGTCATCGTGGAGATGACGCTGCAGCGTGCTGATCGCCTCGCGCTCGTAGCCGTGTCCCTTGAACTCGGCCATCACGTTCGTGCCGAGCTCGCCGGCGCGCTTGGCCCACGCGTCCAGGGTCGGGATGTCCGGGTGATCCTTGAGGTCGTCGCGGTCCAGGTCGTGGATCGACTCGATGCTCGGGTCGTCGCCGTCGTGATACACCACGAGCGTGCCATCGCGCAGTTCGCTGATGTCCATCTCGACGGCGTCCGACGTGCGGTCCCGCCTGGCAGCCTCGAGGGACGCGATCGTGTTCGGCTTGGCGCCACCTTCGATGTTGCCGCGGTGCGCGAGGATGGCGGCCCTGCCCTCCTCCGTCCTGCGGGTGAGCCAGGTCCGGAAATCCCCGTGGGAGCCGAGCGCCTCGGCGCCGTCTCGCGCGTCCCGAGCCGGCGCACGTACCGGAGTGCGTCGATCGTCGGCGTGCTCCTTGGTGCGCACGGGCGCTTTCGCCTTGGTCGGCGCGCTGGGCGCCGGCTTCGTGGGCACGTCGGCCCGCGCTCGTGCAGGCGTGGCGCCCGGACGCGGCTTCGGTGCAGGTGCGAGATCTGGCGGAATCATCGGCGTTCACCCTGCCGGCCCCGTGCATCCCCCGATGCGCGCTCCTCCCGGCACCTCCAACGTACGACGGACCCGTGATATCCGCCAGCACCACCTTCGCGACTCGCGCGAACACGCCAGCGGGCCGATATCGCACGCATGATGTGGTTCGTCTCCATCGGCGGCACGGTGCTCTACTACGTGCTCGGCGCGGCCATCGACTCGATGGCGCCCGGCGCGCACCTGCTCGGGTTCAACGTGCAGGGCCTCGTGTTCGGATCCCTGTGCATGCTCGCGATGGTCTTCGTGGCCGTCAGGCTCGAGCTGTTCGACTGATCCGGGCCCCGCGGGGCGCTCGATCCGCGAGAATGGCGGGGATGACCTCTCCCGACCAGATCCGCAAGGCAGCCGACACGCGACGCACGGTCGCGATCATCTCGCACCCTGACGCCGGCAAGACCACGCTCACCGAGCAGCTGCTCAAGGCGACCGACATGATCGGGCGCGCCGGCACGGTGCACACGCGTGGCACCGCCGAACGGCGTGCGACCGTCACCGATTGGATGGACATCGAGAAGGAGC
>JAOPYU010000027.1 GCA_025964455.1 Thermoleophilia bacterium
CGCCGATCGGGTTGCGGGTGCCGGCCGGCGCGCTGGACCTGCCACCGATCGCGGCGTCGAGCGCCAATCGCAGTGGCGAGCCGACGATCCAGCGCGTCCAGGAGCTCGACGGCGAGCTGGCAAGCACGCTTGCCTGCGCGATCGACCGCGGCGACATCGGGCCGGGCACGGAATCGACAGTACTCGACCTGGTCGCGTGGGAACGCGGCGACGGCGACGTGCGCGTGCTGCGCGACCCGGCGGGCCGCGCGGCGCAGGCAATCGCCGTCCTGCAGGACGCGCCCGACTGACTCGTCAGGGGAATGCTCGACCGAATCCTGTGACGTTGTGCCCGCATAGCGAGGTCAACGTCACACAATTCAGGTGGGTCAGGTCGGGCAGGTGGGTCAGGCGGCGAGCAGGGTGGCTGCGGCGACCGCGGCGTCCTTGGCGGGCTGCTCGGGCGCTGCTGCGTCCTCGGCGGGCTTGGTCGGGATGCCCGGCTTGCGGACGCCCTCCATGAAGACCTTGGCCTTGGCGACCTGGGCGGCGAGCTCCTCGACGCGCTTGGCGTCGGTGCGCACGGCGTCCTTGGAGATCGTGTCCGCCGTGATCAGCTTGTTGACCTCGAGGTTGCCGTAGCCCTGCTCCTCGTTGGGGTTCGAGTAGAGGGTGGACGCCTTCTTGAGCGCGCCGAGCACCTCGTCGAACTTCGCGTTGGGATGGGCCTGCAGGTACAGGGCCATCGCGCCGGCGACGTGCGGGGTAGCCATCGACGTGCCGGAGGCGGGCGCCTCGCGGACGGTGCCGTCGGGCATGTGGACCGGGAAGGTGTCGCGCACGGTGCCGTCAGGCAGCGACGAGTAGGTCCAGTGGCCCGGCGCCATGACCTCGGGCTTCTTGTCGTTGGAGAAGTCGCTCGGGCCGAACATCGAGAACCACGCGCGCTTGTCGTCGAGGTCCTGGGCGCCGACGGTGATCGTCTCCGGGTACATGCCCGGGACCGCCACCTGGCCGGGGAGCGCGGTGCGCGCGTTGCCCGCGGCGAAGACCGGGATGATGCCCGAGCGGCGCCAGTTGCGCAGCGCCATCCACAGGAACGGGTTGCCGGTCGGCGCGCCGCCCCACGAGTTGGTGACGATGTCGGGGGCCAGGTCCGGGCGCGGCGCGGTGCCGTCGACCTTGGTCGGTGCGCTGAACCAGTCCATGGCGGCGACGAGGTCGAACATCGAGCCGCCCATCTCGCCGAGGCCGCGGCCGACGATCAGCTTGGCGTCGGGCTCCACGCCGGTGATGTGCTGGGGATCCCAGCCGACCGCGCTGCCTGAGGTGTGCGTGCCGTGGCCGTTGAGGTCGATCGGTCGCTTGGAGGTGCCGTTCTTGGCACCGTCGGCGTCCTTGTCGAAAGGCGTGCCGTCAGGGAGCGTGCCATCCTCGGGCAGCTCCTTGACCATGTCCTTCCAGTTGTAGTCGTTGTTCACGGTGCCGTCGGCGTTGTTGCCGCGGTAGTTGCCGCGCAGGACCGGGTGGTTGGTGTTCACGCCCGTGTCGAGGGAGCCGATCACGATGCCGGCGCCGGTGATGCCCTGCTGCCAGGCGGCGGGCGCGTCCATGCGCTTGACGCCCCAGTCCATCCAGACGGCGTTCGGATCGGCGTCGGCGGCGCGGGCCGCATCGGCACCGGTGACCCGGTCGAAGCGTGCGGGCAGCGGGGTCACGACCGCGGCGTTGACCGCGTCGTCGATGGCGTTCGGGAGCGTGGGTGCGGCGACGACCTCGTCCATGAGGATCGACTGCACGCCGGAGCCGACGAGCGACTTGATGGTGTCGAGCGACGCGCCACGGACGCGCACGATGCCGAGGTTCCAGAGCTCATCGACGGCGGTCGCGAGACCCTTGTCGACGAGGCCGGAGACCTTGTCGGCGTGGGCGGCCTTGGTCGCGTTCGCGACCTCGGTGATCGCCTCGAAGGCGGCGGTCTTGCGACCCGCGCCGAGCGGCATGTTCTCGATGGCGGCGAACTCGCTCGCGGCGGACTTCACGTCCTGCGTGGCGGGGGCCTGGAACACGACGACCGCGTCGACCGGGCCCTTCGCCGCTGCTGCGAGCAGCTTGGGGTCGATGACCCGCTGCGGGTGGTTCACAAATCGCGCCTGGACGTTCGTCATGCCCTGTCTCTCCCTGACGTGGCGGGAAGGGCGAGGCCGCGTCCCTGCGGCATCGCTGGCTCCTCCCCGAAGCTCTGGTGCAGCGCAGAGGGTACCGTTCCGGCTCGCGAGATGCTGCGGTCCCCGGAGGTTCGGCCTTCGCTGGCCGCGCCGGGTGGCCCGAGGTGGCCACCCTCGGCGGGCGCTTGGTTGGATCACATCGTGCGCATGCACGGATGCGGTACCGTCGTCCCGTGGCGAGCCTCAGGACACGCGCGCGGCGAGCAGTGCCGCAGGGCCTCGGCGACCGTCAGGTCGTCCTCGTGTGCATCGCGCTGACCGTGCTCCTGCGCATCCCGTTCCTCACTACGCCGCTTGGCATCGATGAGGGCGGCTACGCCTACGTGGCGGCCAATTGGGGGATCGGCGACGGCGGTCTCTACGGAGCGCAGTGGGTCGACCGACCACCGCTGCTCATCGCCCTGTACGCCGTGGCCATCGCGATCGCCGGCGACGTCGGCGTGCGGCTGCTCGGCAGCGTCGCGGCAGTGCTGCTCGTCGCGGCCAGCATGGGCGTGGCGCGGCAGCTCGCGGGCTCCGATGCCATGCGCTGGACCGGCATCGCCACCGTGACGCTCACGTCGAGCACGCTGCTGCAGGCCTACACGGTCAACGCGGAGCTGCCGGCGGCGGCGCTCGTGGCGGCTTCGGTGTGGTTGACACTGCGAGCGATGCTCGCGACGGGCCGCGGGAGCGCCTGGGCGTGGTCGACGGGCGCGGGAGCCGTCGCGGCGAGCGCCGTCCTGGTCAAGCAGTCCTTCGTCGACGGGTTCGTCTTCGCGGTCGCGACGCTGCTGGCGGCGATCGTGCTCGGCCGGCGCGACGCCTGGCGCGTCCTGGCGGGAGGGCTCGTCGGAGCGGGGTTCATCGGGGCGATCGTCGCCGCGTGGGCGCAGCTGGTCGGACCGGGCATCGGACCGCTGCTCGACGCGCTGTACGGCTTCCGGCTCGACGCACGCGCCACGATCGCCGCAGCCGCGAGTGCGGCGCCGCGCGAGCGCGCATGGATGCTCGCCGCGCTCGCCATCTTGAGCGGGATGCTCGCCCTGTTCGGCTACGCGTGGGTCGGTGTCGCGCGCATCGCGAGTGGCCGGCAGCGCGTCCGCAGCGTGCTCGATCCCGTCGTCGTGCGCGCGTGCGCGGTCGGCCTCTGCGCGATGGGTGTGTGGGGCGTGTTCGCGATCGGCCAGGGTGGCAACTGGTGGCGCCACTACCTGATCCAGCTCGTCCCGATGCTTGCGGTCTCGATCGGGCTCATCGTCGGCGGGGTCCGCAGTCGCGGCGCGTCCCGCGTGGCGCGTGGTTCGGTGCGCTCGGCGCAGTTGGTGGCGGCCGTCACCTTCGCCGCGTGGCTGTCGACGGCACTCTTCGCCTCCACCGTCGGGCTCTCACGTGAGCCTGCGACGGCCGGTGATTGGTTGCGCGCCGCATCGAGCCCGGGCGACACGGCGTTCGTCGCGTGGGGTCATCCCAACGTGCTGCGCCGGTCGGGAATGACCTCGCCCTACTCGCTCTCGTGGAGCCTGCCGATCCGTGTGCGCGACCCGCAGCTCGACGAGCTTCGTCGCATCGTCCGCGGGCCGGAGGCACCCACCTGGATCGTGGAGTGGCGATCGTTCGACGGGTGGCAGCTCGACACCGACGAGCGCTTCCGCAACCTCGTGCGCATGCGCTACGAGCGGGTCTCGTCGGTCTGTGGCAGGCCCGTGTACCGGCTGCGGAGCGCCCCGGCCTCGACGCGCTCGATACCGCCGCGCCCGTCGGCGGCGGCCTGCGGCTCCAACGCCACGCTCGAGCGGTTCAACCTGCCGACCTGGTAGCGCCGGGCGACCAGGGCGATCCCGAGCGCATAGGCCCAGCCGAGCACGATGTCGAAGGTGAAGTGCTCGCCTGCGTAGACGAGCGTCAACGCCATCGTCAGTACGTAGGTCACGAGCAGCGCGTCGAGCCACCGGCGCGTGCCCCACAGGATCGTCGTGATGAGCATCGGGAAGGCGGCGTGCATGGAGGGGAGCGCCGCGATCTGGTTGGAGTAGCGCCCGGCGCTGCGGTTGGTCGCGTAGACCTTCGCGGCGCGGTCGATGCCGACGTCGGCCCACATGCGCTGGACCACGCGATCGATGTCGCCGCCGATGCCGTCGCGCGCGGTCATCCACGGCGGCTGCGCCGGATAGAGCCAGTAGGTCGCGAGCGAGAGCCAGCTCACGGCGGCGAGGGCGATGGCATAGCGAGTCGCGAAGCGGTGGCGCATCGCCCAGAGCACGACGGCGAGCAGCAGCGGGACCAGGAAGTGGGACTGGTACACCGCCCACGCCACGTAGTCCCACCAGCTCGGCGAGCCCGGGTGCCAGAACGCGTCCTGAAGGCGCTCGCTCGGCGTGCGACCGCCGCCGAGCCACAGGTCCAGGTCGAGCTGCGGCCAGGTGTGCGCCGTGGACTGCGCACCGTCGGAGGCGCCGCGCAGATGGTCGTAGGCGACGAGGGCGCCGAACAGCGGCACCCACGTCGTGGCGAACGAACGCAGCGTCGCGCGTGGTCGCTCGATGCCCAGGGCGAGGATCGCCAGCGTGACCCACACGAGCACGTTCATGCGCTTGGTCGGGAGCCCGACCGTCACCACCGAGGCAGAGAAGGCGATGGTCCACACGAGGACGCCGAAGGTCCGTGGCTGTCGTAGGAGACGTTGCATCCGGGGTGATCCTACGGCCGCAGCCACCCGGACGGCCCCGGTACCGCTACCCGAGCGATATCATCGAGCGCGCATCGGCTTCCCACCGAAGGATCGTGCACATGGGCACTGCAGCTTCACCGGACCTCCTCAACCGCTCGCTCCGCGACGGCGATGCGGCGGTCGCCGATCTCGTCCGCGCGGAGCTGCATCGCCAGCGCGACCAGATCGAGCTGATCGCGAGCGAGAACTTCACGTCGCGCGCCGTGCTCGAGGCGACGGGATCGGTGCTCACCAACAAGTACGCCGAGGGCTATCCCGGGCGCCGCTACTACGGCGGGTGCGAGGTGGTCGACCAGGTCGAGCAGCTCGCGATCGACCGCGCCAAGGAGCTGTTCGGCGCCGAGCACGCGAACGTGCAGCCGCACGCGGGCAGCCAGGCGAACTTCGCGGCCTACATGGCGCTCCTCCAGCCGGGCGACACGATCCTGGCCATGAGCCTCGCCGACGGCGGACACCTCACCCACGGCCACAACGTCAACTTCAGCGGCAAGCTGTTCAACTTCGTCCACTACGGGGTCAGTCGGGACTCCCACCTGATCGACTTCGACCAGGTGCTGCGCCTCGCCAAGGAGCACCGTCCCAAGCTCATCGTCGCGGGTGGCAGCGCCTATCCGCGGGTGATCGACGCGGCGCGATTCCGCGAGGTGGCGGACGAGGTCGGCGCCCTGCTCATGATCGACATGGCGCACTTCGCCGGGCTCGTGGCTGCGGGCGTGCACCCCGACGTCGTCGCGCACAGCGACGTGGTGACGAGCACGACGCACAAGACGCTCCGCGGGCCGCGTTCAGGGCTGATCCTCTGCAAGGAGGAGCACGCCCAGAAGGTCGATCGCGCGATCTTCCCCGGCATGCAGGGCGGGCCGCTCTGCCACGTGATCGCCGGCAAGGCCGTCTGCTTCGCCGAGGCGATGACGCCCGAGTACCGCGCCTACGCACGCCAGGTCGTCGCCAACACGCAGGCGCTCTCGAGCGAGCTCGCGGACGGTGGGTGGGCGCCGGTGAGCGGCGGGACCGACACGCACCTGGTGCTCGCGGACCTGCGCGCCATCAGCTGGACCGGCAAGGACGCCGAGGATCGGCTCGACCAGGTCGGCATCACGGTCAACCGCAACGCCGTGCCGTTCGACGACCAGCCGCCGATGGTGAC
>JAOPYU010000045.1 GCA_025964455.1 Thermoleophilia bacterium
GAGGGCGCGGGAGCAGGAAACGCGGCGAATTCGCCCGGAGGGACGACCTTCGGATACGACTGGCAGGTGAGCGTACCCGTGGCGCAGACACCCGGGTCGTACTCGGGTACCGTTTCGTACACGGCGATTCCGGCGGTCTGACGCACCCGGATAGGATGCGTGCATGACAGACGCATCCTCGACCACCACGTCCGATCCCACCACGACCGACGCTCCCGCGACTCGCTACGTGCCGGGCGAGGTCGAGACGAAGTGGATCGACCAGTGGGATGCGGCAGGCACCTTCCACGCCGATGTCGATGACGCCCGCGAGGCGTACACCATCGTCGTGCCGCCGCCGAACGTCACCGGCGCGCTCCACATGGGCCACGCGCTCAACGGCAGCGTGCAGGACTCGCTGATCCGCTGGAAGCGCATGCAGGGCTTCAACGCGCTGTGGATTCCGGGCACCGACCACGCGGGGATCGCCACGCAGGCCGTCGTCGAGAAGGAGCTGCGCAAGGAAGGCACCTCGCGACACGAGCTCGGCCGCGACGCCTTCCTCGAGCGCGTGCAGGCGTGGAAGGACGAGTACGGCGCGACGATCCTCGGGCAGTTCAAGCGATTGGGCTCGTCGATGGACTTCCGGCGCACGCGATTCACGATGGACGACGCCTACCACGACGCCGTCCTCGAGGCGTTCGTGCGCCTGTATGCGACTGGTCACGTGTACCGCGCGCATCGCCTGGTAAACTGGGATGCCGGCTCGATGAGCGCCATCTCCGACCTCGAGATCGAGCAGAAGGACCTGGTCGACGAGCTGTACGACATCGCCTATCCGCTGGCCGATGGCAGCGGCGAGATCGTCGTCGCCACCGTGCGCCCCGAGACCCTCGTCGCGGACGTCGCCGTCGCGGTCCATCCGGAGGACGACCGCTACCGCGACATGATCGGCACGCAGGTCCGACTGCCGCTCACCGATCGCACCATCCCCGTGATCGCCGACGAGTACGTCGACCGCGAGTTCGGCACCGGCGCCCTCAAGATCACGCCCGGCCACGACCCGAACGACTTCGAGATCGGCGAGCGCCACGGCCTCGAGCAGCTGAGCGCGATCAACTTCGATCGCACGATGACCGACCTCGCGGGTGAGTTCCAGGGCCTCGACGCCGACGACGCGCGCACGCAGATGGTCGCGCGACTCGACGAGGAGGGGCTGCTGCGCGGCCGGCAGGACTACCGCCACAACGTGCCGCACTCCTCGCGCTCGGGCGTGCGCATCGAGCCGCTCATGTCGCTGCAGTGGTTCGCGGACATGCGCGAGCTCGCCGCGCCCGTGATCGACTGGGTCAAGGACGGCACCGTCCGCTTCATCCCGGACGGCTCCAAGAGCATCTTCTTCGGTTGGATGGAGGACCTCAAGCCCTGGTGCCTGTCGCGCCAGCTGTGGTGGGGCCACCAGCTGCCGGTCTGGTACTGCACGGCCAACGAGGACCACGTGCACGTGTCAGCCGACGGACCGGGTGACATTGCCTGCCCCGAGTGCGGCAACGCCGAGTGGCGCCGCGACGAGGACGTGCTCGACACGTGGTTCAGCAGCGGCATGTGGGACCACGCCACGCTCGGCTGGCCGAACCAGACCGCCGACCTGGAGCACTTCCACCCGACCGGGGTGCTGTGCACCGCGCGCGACATCATCAACCTGTGGGTCGCCCGCATGATGATGTTCTCCAACGCGCACCTGGGCGAGATCCCGTTCCGTGACGTGTACATCCACTCGACGATCCAGGCGCCGGACGGCCGTCGCATGAGCAAGTCGCTCGGCACCGGCATCGACCCGCTCGACCTGATCGCCCAGTACGGCGCCGACGCCACGCGCTACGGCCTGCTCGACATGAGCTCGACGCAGGACGTGCGTTTCAACGAGGGGCGCATCAAGGAGGGCAACCAGCTCGCCAACAAGCTGTGGAACGCGGTGCGCCTGCTCAAGGTGCTCGGCGACCCCGAGGCGCTCGCCCACGAGGGCTTCGACCCGACCGCCGTCGCGCGGCTCGAGGACCGCTGGATCCTGGCGCGGCTCGACCGCGTGCTGCGCGAGGTGCACCGCGCGCTCGGCGCATATGAGTTCGCCCTCGCCGTGAAGGCGATGTACGCCTTCGTCTGGAACGAGCTGTGCGACTGGTACCTGGAGAGCGTGAAGGAGCGGCTGCGCTCCGACGACGAGGAGGAGCGCGCCGCGGCGACGCGCATGCTCGCCTTCGTCATCGATCGCACGATCCGGATGCTGCACCCCGTGATGCCGCACCTGACCGAGGAACTCGCGGTGCAGGTCTGGCCCGAGGGCATCGACGGCGGCCGCTTCGTGGCGCGCGCACCGTGGCACGACCACGCGATCCCCGAGGCCGACCGCGCCGCGTTCGCCCCGGTCGAGCGCCGCTATGCGCAGGTGCAGTCGCTGGTCACGCGGCTGCGCGGGCTTGCGCAGGCGGGCGACGTGCGTGGCGCGTGGAGCGTGGGCTTCGGCGACCTGCCCGTGGATGCGCGCGACCTGGTCGAACGGCTCGTGCCTGGCGGCGCGCTCAAGTCGCTCGTGGAGGAGGAGGACGCCACACCGGCCGCGGATGACGTGTCCGTGCTCGTGAGCGAGGACGACCTGGCGATGACCGTGCGCGTGCCCGTCTCCGTGAAGACGCGCCTCGAGGCGGATCTCAAGACCGCCCGCGGCGAGGTCAAGCGTGCCGAGGGCAAGCTCGCCAACGAGAAGTTCACGGCGCGTGCACCGCAGGAGCTCGTCGACGAGGAGCGCGCCAAGGTGGAGCGCTTCACGCGCGAGGCCGGCCAGCTCGAGGCAGTGCTCGCCCAGCTCGCCTGAGCCCCATGATTTTGGTGACGTTGGCCGCACCGGAGCCGGTCAACGTCACCGAAATCTGTGGGAGCGTGTCGTCGAGCGTCGAGATGATCGACGCGATGCGCCGATGGATCTGCGAGACTCTGCAGCGAACTGATGTCCGGCGCTCCCCGCACCAGCCAGACCGGTCGCCGCGAGCGACCCAGCGCGTTCCGCCTCGTGCTCCGCACGATCGTCGTGAGCGCGGTGGTCCTCGTCGCCGGTTACGTGACGGGGCTCGTGGCAGGGCACGAACTGCTGTAACTACCTGGAGTTGGCATGGACCTCGGCGCGATCCTCGACCTGGCACGGAGCATGGGCCTCATCCTCGGCCTGGCCTTCTACGTGGCCATCGTGATCTGGACCTACAAGGACGCGCGCAAGCGCACCGACGACCCGATCATGGTCGCGACCTTCACGGCGATATCGATGCTGCCCGTGTTCGGCGTCCTCATCTACATGCTCGTGCGACCGAGCGAGTACATCGCCGACGTGCGCGAGCGTGAGCTCGAGATCCGTGCGCTCGAGCGCCAGCTCGGCCGCCAGGAGCGCTGCCCCTACTGCAAGAGCCACATCGAGGGCGAGTACCTCTCGTGCCCGGTCTGCACCACCAAGCTGCGCCAGAGCTGCACTGGCTGCGAGAAGCCGCTCGATCCGCGCTGGGTCATGTGCCCATTCTGCGAGACCGAGGTTCCCGGCAAGGCCGGTCGCGCCGCTGCTCCGTCGAGCGGAGGAGCTGCACGCCGTGCGCCCGCCGTGTCGCGCGAGCGCGAGACCACGCCGCCGCGCCGCGACGCCGCCGTCAAGGAGCGCTCCAGCCGCACCGAGCGCGAGACGCGCGCGAGCCGCTCCAAGGGCAGCACCGCCAGCTCGACCGAGCAGACGGCAGTCACCAAGAAGCCGAGCGACATCGAGACCGAGCCGTTCGTCTGAGCGGTCGGAACAGGTAGTCTCCACGCGACGCCGCGCCCCATGGTGCGGCGTCCTCGTTCCCAGACAGTTTCCAGCGAGCAAGGATGAAGACGAACATGGCAGTCGAGCGAACCTTCGTGATGGTCAAGCCGGGCGGCGTCGAGCGCGGTCTCGTCGGCGAGATCGCCTCCCGCTTCGAGCGACGCGGTTACGTACTGCGCGGCCTCAAGATGGTCAAGGTCTCCACCAAGCTGGCGAAGGAGCACTACGCCGAGCACAAGGAGCGACCCTTCTTCGGCGAGCTGATCGACGGCCTCACCGCCGGCCCGGTCGCCGCGATGGTCATCGAGGGCGAGAGCGCCGTGAAGGTCGCCCGCACCATGATCGGGGCGACCAACCCGGTCGAATCCGCGCCCGGCACGATCCGTGGCGACCTCGCGATGGACATGGGCGAGAACGTCGTCCACGGCAGCGACTCGCTCGCCTCCGCCAAGCGCGAGATCGCGCTCTGGTTCGACAAGGCCGAGGTGCTGCGCAAGTAGCGCAGCCCCGGCGTCGTGTCAGCGTCGCTGGAGCGCGTCGAGCGTCAGCCCGAGGGCGACCGCGACGCGCCGGTCGAGCAGCATGGACTGGTCGGCCGACAGGTCGAGGTCGTAGCGATCGCGGAAGCCCCAGCGGCGCCGGAAGGTGCCGAGTGCCTGGCCAGCGCTCGGGGCGGCGGAGCCTGCCTCGATCGTGAAGTGGTACGGGAACAGGCTCGCGAGGTCCGAGAGACGGCGCAGCACCGCGAACACGGCGCTCGCCTCGCGTGCCACGGCGACCTGGTGCGTGCCAGAAGGGTCGTACACCGACCAGGTCGAGCGCAGCAGGCTCTTCATCTGTTCCTTCTTGAGCTGCGCGATCGGCGCGCCCGCGGCGTCGGTGACGATGTAGCGCGCACCGAAGTTCATGAGCTTCTGCGACTGGATCCCGATCGCTTCCGCGCCGCTCGGGTCGACGAAGCGGATGCGCTCCTTGAGCGTCACCATCTTGCGCTGGACCTGCGCGACGCGCGTGCCCTCGCCGTGCTTGTTCGCGGCCGGCGCCCCCGGCTGCGACGGCAGCGAGATGTTGTAGGTGCGGTCGAGGAACAGCCCCTGCTGGGCGATGATGTAGGTCGGCTGCTGCCACGCGGCACCGGCATTCGCGGCTGGCTGCTGCTGCACCGGAGCCTGCGCGACGGCAGCTGCGCCGCCACCGACGATATGCGGCGCGACCGTCGCTGCCTGCTGCTGCGACTGCATCGGCGCGACGTCACCCGTCCAGGCGGCGCCATCCCACCATCGCCACTGGGCGGCGTTCGAGGGATCCGGATACCAACCTGCTGCGAGCTGCGGTGCATTCGTCATGCGGCACCATCGTCAGCGAGGCGAACCTTCATGAGTCGATGCTGCATACTCCGGGCATGCCAATCCTGCTTGCTTCCGGGTCGCCCCAGCGCCGCGCCATCCTCACCCAGCTCGCGATCCCGTACCGCGTCGTGGTGCCGGACGTCGAGGAGCGCGACATGGGAGATCCGAACGAGCTCGCGCTCGAGAACGCGCGCCGCAAGGCGGATGCCGTGACCGACCAGGCCACCCCCGGGGAGCTCGTGCTCGCCTGCGACACCGTGGTCGACGTCGACGGGATCCCGTTCGGCAAGCCCAGCAACGCCGAGGAAGCCTTCACGATGCTCGCGCTCCTGCGCGGGCGCACCCACGACGTGGTCGGCGGGTTCGTGGTGGTGCACCCGGAGTCCGGCACGCGCGTGGAGCGCGCGGTGCGGACCAAGGTTCGCTTCCGCCAGTTCCCCGACGAGCTGCTGCAGCGCTACCTCGCCGGCGAGGAGTGGCGCGAACGAGCCGGCGGTTACGCGATCCAGGGCACTGGCGCCGCGATGGTCAGCGGCATCGGTGGCTGCTACCAGAACGTGGTCGGCCTGCCGGTATCGACGCTCCTCGGCGTGCTCGAGGAGACCGACGACTGGGACACGCTCGCGCGCGAGGTCTGACCGCCGCTGCTAGGAGGAACTCGAGCCTTCGTCCTCGTCCTCATCCTGGCCCGTTGCATCGGGCGTACCCGCTTCGGCGAGGCGCTCGTCGTCGAACTCCTCGTCCTCGAACGGCAGGCCGGCGGTTTTGAGCATGCGCCCGGTGCGGCCGAGCGCATCCTTGAGCCCGCTCGGGTCCAGGTGCGCGGTCACCGCGTCCGGCGGGGTCGCCGACGGCTTCGGATCGGCCATGGGGTTGATGTCGGGATCCTGGAGGGGGTCGGTCGGCTGCATGTGAGGTACATGCCCTGCGGCGAGCGTCGGCTCACATGGCGCGGTCCATTCGGACGAGTTTGTGTGGTCCTTGGGTCACTAACTCGACTTAATCAACGAAGGGGGCGGGGCGGCACCGGCCGCGAACGTGGCCGCCCCCGGTCGCGCGCGGTGGCTGCGGCCCACACGGGCTGCGGGTGCCCGTATCCTCGTCCGCATGTTCGGATTCTCTGGAATTGGTGCTCGCGACATCGCTGTCGACCTCGGCACCGCCAATACACTCGTCTACGTGCGGGGTCGCGGCATCGTGCTGAGCGAACCCTCCGTGGTGGCCATCGACCAGCGCACCGGCGAGGTGCACGCCGTCGGCATCGAGGCCAAGCGCATGCTCGGCCGCACGCCGGCGTCGATCACCGCGATCCGCCCGCTCAAGGACGGCGTCATCGCCGACTTCGACGTGTGCGAGCAGATGCTGCGCCACTTCATCAAGAAGGTGCACGCCAACCGCTTCCAGCACCCCCGCGTCGTCGTCTGCGTCCCCTCGGGCGTGACCAACGTCGAGAAGCGAGCGGTGGAGGAGGCGACCCTCTCGGCCGGCGCCCGCCACGCGTACCTGATCGAGGAGCCGATGGCTGCCGCGATCGGTTCGGGCCTGCCCACGGGTGAGCCGACCGGCTCGATGATCGTCGACGTCGGCGGTGGCACCACCGAGGTCGCCGTCGTCTCGCTCGGCGGCATCGTGGTCGCCCACTCGCTCCGCGTCGGCGGCGACGAGATGGACGAAGCGATCATCGATTACGTGAAGCGCGACTACAAGATCCTGATCGGCCACCAGACGGCCGAGGAGCTCAAGCTCGAGATCGGGTCCGCGTTCGCGCTCGAGCGCGAGCAGAAGGCCGAGATCCGCGGTCGCGACCTCGTCACCGGCCTGCCCAAGACGCTGGTGCTCACCTCCGAGGAGGTGCGCGAGGCGCTCAAGGACCCGGTCGACCAGATCGTCAACGCGGTCAAGCTGACCCTCGACAAGACGCCGCCGGAGCTGGCCTCCGACATCATGGACCGCGGCATCATGCTCGCCGGTGGTGGCGCCCTGCTCAACGGCCTGGACGAGCGACTGCGCTTCGACACCCACATGCCGGTGCACGTCGCTGAATCGCCGCTCACGTGCGTGGCGATCGGCGCCGGTCGCTCGCTGGAGGAGTACGAGACGATCCAGCGCACGCAGCAGTCGCGACGCCGCGCAGCCCGCCAGTACTGAAGCCACCTACTGACGCACGCCTCGGCGTGCGCGTGGCATGGTGCGGCCAATGCGCGCCCGTCCTCGAACGACTGCGCAACTCGAGGACGCCCTCCCTCGAAAACATGGATGCCCCCAGGATGCGACCTACGCTCCCCAAATCTCCCCGTCGCCGGTCCCGCCCAGGATCCGGCCCCGCCACCCGGCTCCGCCAGGGTGGGCGCTCCGGCGCCTCGCCCGCAAGCGGTGGCCCTGTCGCGCCCGAGGCGTCCTATGTCGGACGCCGGTCTCGTCGTGCGTCCGCGGGCCCGCGCGCCGGTGGCACGATCTTCCCGCGCCGCCGTCCGTCGCTGATGACGCGGCGCGCCGTGCTCGCGGCACTGCTGGTGCTGGCGCTGGCGCTGGTCTCGCTCAGCTACCGCGGCGGGTCGAGCTCGTCGCTCAACTCCGTGCAGCTCGTGGTGCTCGATGCCGTGTCCCCGATCGAGCGCGGCCTCTCGCGCGCGTGGGATCCGATCGCCGGTGCCTGGAACTGGGGGGGTCGCCTCATCCATGCGGCCGAGGAGAATCCCAAGCTCAAGCGCGAGAACGAGCAGCTGCGCCTGCAGGTGCGCATCTCCGAGAACGAGGTCGCCGAAGCCGCGCGCCTGCGCGCCCTCATGAACTTCTCCGAGCGGGGCCGGTTCCCGAACGGGTTCGACCAGGTGTTCGCGCACGTGCAGGTGCGCACCCCGGGCGCCGCCGAGCGCAGCCTCGTCATCGATCGCGGATCGGGCGACGGCATCGCCGTCAACGATGCGGTGCTGGCGACCGGCGGGCTCATCGGCCGCGTCACCGAGGTCACGAGCGACACCGCCGTGGTCGGGCTCATCCTGGACGACGCGCAGCGCGTGACGGCATCCGTCACCGGCAGCACCGCGACCGGCGTGCTGCAGACGGTCTCGACCGAGGGCACGCCGGTGCTCACGCTGCGCTACGTGAATCAGAGCGCCGAGTTCGATCGCTACTCGCCAGTGGTGACGAGCGGTTTCGCGTCCAAGGACGGCGAGCTGCGCTCGGTGTATCCGGCCGGCATCCCGATCGGCTTCGTCTCCAACGTCGGCAACAATCCCGCCGACGTGCACAAGACCGTGCAGGTCACGCCGTTCGCCGACTTCGAGCGGATCGACGAAGTCATCGTGCTGGCCGCCTCGACGGGGAACGGCGAGTGACGGTCGGTGCGCGCATCGCGAGCGTCCTGCTCGTCCTCTTCGCCGCACTCGTGCAGGTGTCGATCGTCCACCGCATCGAGGTGGGCTCGGCCTCGCCCGACGTGCTCATCCTGGTGGTCGCATCGATCGCGCTGCTGACCGGATCGGTGTCGGGCGCAGCCCACGGATTCCTCGCCGGCGTCGCCCTCGCCACGTTCGCGGCGCTGCCACTCGGCCCGCACGCGCTGGTGGGCACGCTCATCGGCTTCGCGATCGGCCGCGTCGGTGATGCGCTCGCCACCGACGATCACCCGATCCCGCCGCTGCTCGCCGGCATCTTCGCCGCCCTGACCATGCAGCTCGGCGAGCCGCTGGTGGAGTTCCTCGTCAACCCGGCGGTGTCCGGGGTGGACGGCCTCGTCGGGCGAGCCGCCCTCGTGACGCTCATCTCCGCGGTGCTCGCGGTGCCGGTCTACGTGGTCGTGCGACGCACGCTCATCTCGGCCAACTCGGTCGGCCCCGTGCTCGATCGCGAGGTCGCCTCGTGAGCGGCCTGCGCACACGACGACGTGGCGGCCCGCGGCGCACCCCGCACGTGGGGCCGGCACGCGGCACCTACGGCTCGGGCGTCTCGAGCGTCGCGCGATCCAGTCGCGAGGGCGCCGTGCCGATCGCGCCGCGCCTGGCGATCGCCGGCATCGTCGGGGCCATCATCATCGGCATCCTCGTGCTGCGCCTGTGGGCGCTCACCGTGCTGGGCGGGGCCGAATACGCCGAGCGCGCCGACCAGAACGTGATCCGCCGGCTGCCGATCGCAGCGCCGCGCGGCAGCATCCTCGACCGGGACGGCCGCCAGATCGTCGTGAACCGCCCCACCAACCAGGTCGTGCTCGACCTGCAGTCGGTCGACGAGGCCGAGCTCGACGGGCTGATCGAGCGCCTCGGCGAGGTGCTCGCACCCAATCGCCTCGAGGTCGCGAAGACCACGCGTGAGATCCGCGAGAAGGTCGAGAACGCCCCCGTCGGAATGGTCGAGCCGCTCGTGCTCGCCACCGACGTGCAGCGCCAGGAGGTCGTCTACTACCTCGCGGAGCACCAGTCGGAGTTCCCGGGCGTGGACGTGCCGGATGCGTACACCCGCGAGTACGTGCAGCGCTCGACGGCCGCGCACATCCTCGGGCAGGTCGGCATGGCCGATCCCGACGACCTGACGACCAAGACCTCGCTGCAGGCCGGCGACAAGCTCGGCAAGAGCGGCATCGAGAAGACCTATGACGAGTACCTGCGTGGCGTGAACGGCTACGAGGCGATCCAGGTGGATGCCTCGGGCTTCCGCACGGAGGAGCAGGGCCTGCGCGGGCTCCCGGCGCAGCCGGGCCGCGACCTGCGACTGACGATCTCGCTGCCGCTGCAGAAGGCGACCGAGCGCTCGCTCGCCCAGGGCATCGCACACGCGGCAGGCACCGAGGACGGACGCGGCGCGTTCGCCGGCGCCGCGGTGGCCATGGATCCCAACAACGGCGAGGTGCTGGCGTTGGCGAGCGCGCCGACCTACGACCCCAACGTCTTCACGTCGACCAAGCCCAAGGACCTGCGCACGGTCGAGACCCTGTACAACCCGCGCAACAAGCGCCTGCCGATGTACAACCGGGCGATCGCCGGTGCCTATCCGCCGGGCTCCATCTACAAGCCGATCACTGCCATCGCCGCCATGGACAAGGGCTGGATCACGCCTGACACGCTCCTGGGCTGTGAGCCGCAGATGGAGATCGCGCACACGGTCTTCAAGAACCACACGCCCAAGAACTTCGGCGCGATCGACCTGAAGACCGCCCTTGAGATGTCGTGTGACACCTACTTCTACAAGCTCGCCATCCAGTTCAACGCCGACCCCAAGTCGCCGCTGCAGGACTGGTCCTCGCGCTTCGGCCTCGGCAAGCCGACCGGCATCGACATCCCGGGCGAGGTCGAAGGTCGGGTCCCGACGCCGAAGTGGAAGAAGGAGTACGACAATCCGTACTGGAGCGAGACCGACCACATCTGGAAGCCGGGCGACTCGGTGAACCTGTCGATCGGACAGGGTGACCTGCTCACCACGCCGCTGCAGATGACCAACGTCTACTCCGCCCTCGCCAACGGCGGCAAGCTGTTCACGCCGCGCCTCGCAAAGCAGATCCAGTCCGCAGGTGGTCGCAAGGAGGTCGAGATCCCGTCTCCCGAGCCGACCGACCTGAACCTCGATCCCGGCGACCTGGCCGCGATCACCGACGGCCTCGTGCTCGTCAACACAGGCGGCAACGGAACCGCGACCGCCGTGTTCGGCACGTTCAAGGTCTCGACGGCCGGCAAGTCCGGCACGGCCGAGAAGTCGCTCCAGAAGGACCTGGCCTGGTACTGCGGCTACGCCCCGGTCGAGAAGCCCGAGATCGCCGCGTGCGCCTTCATCGACGGTGGCGGCCACGGCGGCTCCGAAGCCGGGCCCATCGTGCTGCGCATGTTCCAGCAGTACTTCGGCGCCAAGGGTGGCAACACCGACGCGGCAGGATCGGTGGACTGATGCTGAACGCACTCAAGCGACTCATTGGGATCGACACGGGGCTCGTGCTCGCGGCGATGGGCATCATCGCAACGAGCGTGTACGTGCTCAACACCGCGATCGTCTCGCCCGACGGTGGCGCGCAGCACGACTTCGCGATCCGCCAGGTCGTGTTCGCCGCGATCGGCTTCTGCATCGCGTTCGGCGTCTCGCGAGTGCCGCTCGAGACCTGGACCCGGTACTGGGTGCACGCGTTGGTGATCGCCGTGACGGGCGTGGTCGCCGTGCGCTTCGTCGGCACGGTGGTGAACGGCTCGCGCCGCTGGCTCGACCTCGGACCCATCAGCCTGCAGCCGTCGGAGTTCGGCAAGTGGCTCGCGCTCATCGCGCTGGCGGGCTACCTCGGCTCGCGCACGCGGGAGATCAGGTCGCCGCGGGTGTTCGCCGGCGCGCTCGGGATGATGGCGATCCCGGCCGGGGTGGTCTTCCTGCAGCCGGACTTCGGCACGGCGCAGGTGTACGGATTCCTCGCGCTCGGCACGCTCTTCTTCGCCGGCGCCAAGTGGCTGCACTTCGCGATCCTCGGTGGCGGGGTCGTCGTGGTCGCGGTCGTGATCCTCGGCCTGCTGCCGGCGCTCGGGGTGGAGGTGCTGCACGACTACCAGATCAAGCGACTCACGGGATTCCTCGATCCGGAGGCCGATTCGCAGGGCTCCAACTACCAGACGATCCAGGCGAAGGTCGCGATCGGCTCTGGGCAGCTCACGGGCCGACCGGCGGACGAGGCCTCGCAGGTGCAGCAGGGATTCCTGCCGGAGCCGCAGACCGACTTCATCTTCGCAACGCTGGTCGAGCGCTACGGCTTCCTCGGCGGGGCGTTCGTGCTCGGGCTGTACATGCTGCTGATCAGCCGCATCCTGGCGGTCGTCGGCTCGGCCTCGACGCAGTACGGGCGGCTCATCGCGGGCGGCGTCGCCACGCTGTTCTTCTGCCAGGTCGTCGTCAACGTCGGCATGGTCGTGGGCGTGCTGCCGGTCACCGGCGTGCCGCTGCCGATGTTCTCCTACGGTGGCTCGGCGCTGTGGACCAACATGGCGGCCCTCGGCCTCGTGGTCGCGGTGCTGCGCGAGAGCGAGACCCCGCGGGCCCGCTACACGAAGCGGACCGGTCGCCCGGTCGGTGGCTTCGGCTCGCTCCGCGCCACGAGCGGGGAGAAGCGCGCCGCCTCGGGTGCACGGAGCAGCATCGGCGCCCTGAGCGGCGGTTCTGCATCACGCTCTTCCCTGCGCGCCGCCTCGCGCCGCCGCCAACGCGCCCGCTGACCCGCCCGCCGCCCCCGCCGCCGCCCCTG
>JAOPYU010000053.1 GCA_025964455.1 Thermoleophilia bacterium
CTAGAGCGTCTGCTTGCCATGCAGAAGGTCGTGGGTTCGAGTCCCATCAGCCGCTTCTCAAGGTCCCCGCCGTCCGGCGGGGACCTTTCATCTTCTGAAGTTCCTGCGTGGGATCGAGACGTTCTACCTATTGGCGATCGGCCGCTCCGTCGTACCAAGGAGGAGCACACTGCCGTGCGACACGGATGTCACGCGGCTCGAATCGACAAGGACGTCGAACGATGACCAGCACCACCAGCACCACCAGCGCCTCGAGCGCGAGCTCCACGATCCCGTCCACCGGGGTCTCCGACAGGCCACCCGTGGGTTCCAGCACCGATGACGCGGCCGAGAGCCCCGTCCTGATCGCGGAACCTGAAGCGCCGACCGAGGCGCCCGCGGACACCCAGGCTGCCGAGGGCAGCTCCCACATCGGGCAGAGCCCGGTGCTGCAGGCGCCCGGGAAGGGTCCTGTGCAGGGCTCCGGCTCATCGCCGGTCCAGACCGAGGCACCACCGGAGTCGTCACCGGTGCAGCAGCAGCCCGTCGAGCAGCAGCCCGTAGAACAGATTCCCGTCACCGATACGCCGACCGAATCGGCGCCCGAGACGTCCGAGACGCCGGAACAGGCTGCGCCGACCGCACCGACCAAGCCTGCACCGACGGCACAGCCGGCGCCGTCCACCGGAACTCCGGTCCAGACGACGCCCACGAAGCCGTCCAAGCCCGCGAAGCCTTCCAAGCCCGCCAAACCGGCCAAGCCGCACCCGGTCCAGACGCCGGTGCAGACCGGGGGCGGGACCGGAGTGCGGGTCACGCTCGACAATCGCGATCGCAACAGCTCGATCCGACTGAACTCCAGCACGGGCACGATGCTCGAGATCTACGGCGACCCGCACGTACGGGCCCGGGTCAACGGCGTGATGCGGCGGTTCGACATCGGCTACGGACCCGGCAGCATCCAGCTCAAGGATGGAACCAAGATCTCCTGGGACACGTTCGACAACCGGAGTCGCGCATTGCGCAATTTCAGCATCGACGCGCCCGGATCGGGCCGGGACAACAAGGTGAGCACCGCTGACGGCAAGGACGTGCGCGGCCAGCTCACGAACCTCACCGATGCGCAGCTGCGGGAGTTCATCACCAAGCTGAGCCAGCGTCGCGGCGACTGGCGCCAGCCGCTCCGCGCGCCGTCAGGCACCGGCATCGACACGTCCGGCGGCGCCAAGGGTGCAGCCCGCGCGCAGCACGTGGTGCGACGCGGCGACACGCTGTACTCCATCGCGAAGGCCGCTGGCCTGAGCGTTGCGGACGTCGCGAAGTTCAACGGGATCCGCAATCCAGATCGGATCCATCCCGGGCAGGTCATCCGCCTGCCCGGGTGATCTCCCGAGCGGTAGATTGCCGACATGGGCATCGAACTGGTCGGCACGCGAACTGCCGGGATGACGGAGCTGGAGTCGCTCGCTGAGCGGCTCCAGCCGCGTGATCGGAACAACCTCGCGATCGCGAGCGCCTACTGGGACCACCACGCGTGCTCCACGGCGATCGACCTCGCTGCCCGGGCAGGCGGCCGTGCCCGGCTCGTGCTGTGGACCGCAGGCGGGACCCGTCGCGCATGGTCGGCAGCTCGCGAGGCCAGCGACGATCCTGGCCTGGAACTGCGGTTCATCGATTCGCCTCCCGAAGCGGGCATCTTCCACGCCAAGCTCGCCGGGCTGGTCGCAGCGGATGGCATGTGGACCGCGGCGCTCGTCGGCAGTGCCAACCTGACCACCGCCGGGCGCACCACGAATGTCGAGCTCGGCGTACTCATGGACGCGGAGGAGACCGACGCACTGCTCGGGCTCCAGCGCTGGTACGACGAGCTCTGGGACGCGGCCCTGCCGGCCGCGGACCTCGACTGGGCCACGGCGTTGGAGATCGCCCCTGAGCGCTCAGAAGCCGCCGCTCGCAAGCGAATTTTCGCGGAGGCGCGCCTCGCCCCGCCAGCCCCCGCGTCGCCAGCGCCTGGCTGAACCCTCCCCAGCGATTCGTTTCTCGCATGAATACGTGGAAAGGCCCCCCTCCGAGGGCTCATGCCGGAGGGTCGAATTGCCGATACGTCCTCGTGCGTCTCCTCGCCCATCGTCGCGTGCCCAAGCTCGTGTTCGCAGCCGTCGCTGCGGTCGCGTGCGCGCTCGCCGCGATGCCCGCCGGTCACGTCTCGGCAGCCTCGAGCTCCGTCGTGGTCTCCATGGATGTGCCGAGTGCCACGACGCTGACCCCCAGCTGCAGCGCCACGACCGCCACCAGCTTCGGCGTCGTGCAGCCCGGCACGCCCGCGACGACCGCCACCGGGGCCGGTGCCTGCTCGGTCTCCTGGACCTCCTCCAACGACGGCACCTCGCTGCGCATGATGCAGAGCGATCGTACCGGGGTCGCGATGGCGGCTGCATCCCAGGTGTGGAATGCCAACCGTGATCCGAATTCCTCGACGATCCATGGCATCCACGCTGCGAGCACCACGTCCGTGATGGCCTCCGCACAGGACGGACGGGTCTATCGAAGTGGCAACGGAGGATCTTCCTGGGTCATGGACCAGCTCCCGACCGGCCACTGGATGTTCGACATCGATTCGGCTCCCGCAGCGCCGGACTCGTGGGTCGTCGTCGGTGGCGGCAACGAGATCTACTCCAGTACCAACGGCATCAGTTCGCTTCCGGCTGCGGCGACGTGGACGAGCCGATCCGCGGCACTCCTGGCAGCGGGCTGGCCATCGGGCAACAACATCAACGGCGTGGCGATGATCTCCGCCAGCAACTGGATCGTGGCGGGCAGCAACGGCTGGGTTGCCTACACCACCAACACGGGGTCAACGTGGACCGCCTACCAGCTGACGGGGCAGGAGGAGGTGACCGACATCGATGCGGTGTCGGCCACCGAATACGTGGCCACGGCTTCGGGGAAGCTCTTCCGCACCACGACCAGCGGCGTCAATGCGGCGGCGTGGACTGCCATCAGCCCGACCAATGGCAACCTCCAGTACCTGAGCGAGCTCTCGGTCGCGGACGCCACCCACGTCTACGCGATCGGTCGCGACAGCTCGAGCTACATGTGGAACGGCACCACCTTCGCCCAGTCGTCGACGGGTGGCCCCAGTCGCCAGGCGATGCGCATCATGGCGATCGCCGCCCCGACCGCCGCCCCTGCAGCACCGATCGCGCTCGGTGAGCAGGGCGCTGCCTGGCGCTCCGCGGATTCGGGGGCCACCTGGAACCGAGGCATACTGCCGTCGGCGAGCTGGTTCCAGGCGTCGACCGCTCCGTCGGCCCTGGTGGCCTACGCCGGTGCGCTCAACGGTGACATCGCCAAGACCGTCGACGGCGGCGCCACCTGGACGCTCGTCCGTTCGAGCCCCGCGACCGCGTCGCTCATCGCCGTCGATGCTGACCCGTCGTCGGGCCGCACGGCAATCGCCGTCGGTACCGGTGGCCTCGCCACGCGATCCACCGACAAGGGCGGGACATGGGCAGACCTGACCACAGGGACTTCCCAGGACTTGCTGGACGTCGAGTTCGCATCCTCGACCCAGCTCTGGGCCGTCGGCAAGAACGGCACGATCCTGCGCTCGAACAACGGTGGCTCGAGCTGGTCGCCGCAGTCGTCAGGAGTGACGGAGCACCTCCGCGCGATCCATGCACGATCGCCCTCGCGCGCCTGGGTGGTCGGTGACAACGGCACCATCCTGGCTACCGTCAACGGCGGAGTCTCGTGGACCGTGCAGTCATCCGGCACGTCGCAGGACCTCACGCAGATCGCATCGCTCTCGGACCTCAACGCCGTCGCCATGGGAGGCGACGGGAGGATCCGCCGCACCATCGACGGTGGCGCGAACTGGATCACTCCGTCGGGGCAGAGCGGAGCGCAATGGGAAGGGCTCGTCGCGGTCGGCCCCAGCACGTACCTTGGCTTCTCCTACTTCGGCGGCGTCTACCGGAGCGCCGACGGTGGCGATACCTGGTCGTACTTGCGGAGCGCCAAGACGGGCATCGGGGATGTCGATGCTTCCGGATCACTGATCGTGGTCAACTTCTGGGACACCGGCTCCATCTCCACTGACGGCGGCGCGACGTGGAACTACTCGGACAACGATTCCACTTGGGGCGCATCCGGTCTCGCGGCAGTGGATGCCAACTCCATGTACCTCGCGCATGCGAAGGGCAGCATGTGGACGACGGATGAGGACGCCGCCGCGACACGCCAACTCTCCGACTACGCAGGCGGCGCGAACTTCGGCAGCGCCAACACCACCAGCACGTTCGGTGTGTGCCTGCAGAATTTCTCCGGCACGACGCTGGGGGCGGGGTGGACGGTGGACGGTGGCACCTGCACCGCCTCGGACACGGATCCGTGGCGTCCGCTCGCCACGACCCCGGTCGAGGTCGGCACCACCTCGATGGGTGTCACCGGCAACGCCACGTTCGTGTGGGGCATGCGCCCGCGCCTGAACCAGCCGGCTGCTCGCTACTCGGCGGGAGTCACGTTCGAGGCGATCTCCACGACCCCCTGATCAGGTCGTCTCGGGCGGTGCTTCGTCCAGGTCGAAGCGCAGGATCGCGACGATCGACCCGAGGCGCTCGATCCAGCTGAACTGCTCGCGATCGTCGTTGGATCCGTCGGGGCTCGGGTCTGCATTGTCATCGATGCGACGCACGGTGGAAACCTCGGCGCCCGTGGCGATCGCCTGCTCGATGGCGGCTTCGACCACGTCCGCGATGGGGTGCAGCGGCTCCCCGTGGATCGGACATGTCCCGGACCGGCGCGACAGCCAGTCCTCGTGGGCGCACTGCCAGCCAGGGCGGGCGTACCCCTCCGCGATGATCAGCGTGCCGACCCGGTGCTCGCAGATCGCCTCGAGCACTTCGTCGAGCGCCTGCGCTGCGCGCTCGTCGCGGCCCGCGTTCTGCTCGAACCCGGCGAGCAGGCGATCCATCTGCTCATCCTCGAACTCCGTGATGCGGCTGCTCGCGCAGCGTGCGACGTCGCTGATCGAGGAATGCTCCACGTCGAGGTCCAGGAAGCCCGCCATCGCCCCGCGCGTGCCGTTGTGCAGCTCGTCCTGTACGAGGCCCCGCAGCTCGTGTGGCGCGGCGATGAGGAGCCGGTCGAAGTTGTGGGCGTCGTGCAGCTCGCGCAGGTCGCGCATCGTCTCGCGCACGTGGTCGCGGACCTGCTCGTCGGTCTGGCGGTAGTTGCGCCCTTGCGTCGATGCAGTCGTGCCGTCACCGCCGCCAGCGCGCTGTGCGTTCACGTCGTCCTTCCACGCGGCGACCTCCTCGAGCTCGATGCGATCGCCGAGCAGCAGGCGCGTGGCGCGGCGGTTGATGAGCAGGACACACCATCGCTCGCGCGGGAGCACGTCCAGCAGGGGCCGGACCGGCACGCGCGGCGCGAACTCCACGCGCTCGGCGACGGGGTGCGGAAGCTTCACCATCGTCACGTCGCCGCCGGGCTCCGCGTAGATCAACAGGCCCTGGGCATCGCCGAGGGCGTCGCCGACCGCGTCGCATGCGGTGCGCACCTCGTCCACGAGTGCACCCCAGCGGCGGTCGGGCGCGCAACGAGCGGCCCGGTCGATGGTGCGAGCGAGTTCCGCACGCCGTTCGCGGGCGCTGGAGAAGGTGTGCGGATCCAGGTCCACGTAGAGCGTCAGTCGATCGCCACCGTGCTCGGTGGCGAGCTGCTTCACGAGGCTGCGTAGATCAGCTGTCGCATCGATCGTTCGCAAGCGTCCCATGCCATCTCCCTTCGTACGTGTGAAAGCTCCTGCCCGCGCCTGCTGCGGTGAATCGTCGAGAACCGAAGCACGCCCGCCGCGTTACACAGGCGCCTGTGCGGCAACGATCCCTGCACGAGCCAGAACGGAGGACCCCCATGTCACGCAAGCTCGCGAAGTCGGAGGGCCGGACGCAGGAGACGGCACGCAGGGAGGGCACGCTCGACCAGTTCTCCGGGTCCGTGACGTCGAAGGCCGATCGCATGGCGGAGACGGCACGCGCCATCGCCGCGGACGCGAACGACAAGGTCGACGACTTCCACGATCGGCACGAGCACCGCGATCGGCGCACCTGACCTGACGGCGTGACCAAGCGGCCGCCGGCCCGGCCGAGCACGGCCGCCCGCGCCCGCTGGACCCGTGGGATGGTTCGACGACGGTCACCATTGCGTCATGCGCATTCCAGTCGTCGACACCGTGAACCACGCCAAGGCCTCGACCATGCTCGCGGGCCAGCACTTCGCATCGGCCGTGCGGGTCGCCGGCGACATGAAGGCGGCTGCACCCGACTCGCCCGAGCGCCGTCTCGCGGCTGCCCGGGTGATGGACGAGGTCGACCACGGAGTCATCGCGACCAAGGACGTGCCCGGTGTCGGGTTCATCCCGTATGCCGGCCCTGCGCTGACCGCGTACTCGATCGCCCGCAAGCTGCTCATGGGCGTGTCGCACACGCCGGTCGGCAACGATACGCACCCTGTCCTGGCAGCCGCCAACCTGCTGGGCGCGAGCGAGCACCTGCAGTCGGCGATGGAGATCCATGCGGAAGGTCACGTCTCCCGTGCCGAGCGCATGCAGGCCGTGATGCTCGTCGACGAGGCGATCAGCGACGCCAAGCTCGGATACCGGCTCGCGCGTCATCCGCAGGGGGAGGCCGAGGCCCTCGCGATCCTGACTGGCACCCGTCAGCTGGTGGATGACCGCCGCGCGGTTGACCCCGCGACGATCACGACCGCGACCCAGCTGCTCGAGCAGGCAGCCACCGCCGCATTCCCCGGGGCCTGAGATGCGCGCAGCCTTCGCTGACACCGTCCCGCTCATGAAGGCCAGCTCGATCCAGGCCGGCGCGCACGTGTCAGCCGCTGGCGATGCGGCGATGCGGATCCCGCACGAGGACACCGGGACCGACCGTGTGCTGGCTGCCGCGCGCATCGTCGACGAGCTCGACCACGCGGTCGGGTCGGCCCAGTCGGTTCCCGGCGCGGAGTACATCCCGCATGCCTCCGACGCCTTCCGCGTGTACGGCCTCGCCAGTCGCGTGCTGCGCGCTGCCGCCGGCACGCGAGTTGCAGACCGTGCCCACCCGGTGCTCGGTGCCGCCGAGCTGCTTGCCGCGAATGACCACGTGACGGACGCCGTCGCGCTGCACGCCGCGCCGGGTGCCAGCGAGATCGACCACCTGCGGGCGGCCTCGCTGCTCGATGCGGCGATCTCGGACGCGCAATCGGGCTTCGCGTACCTCGACCACCCCGCAACCGAGGGCCGCGTGGTCGCGGCGCTCCAGGGCGCGCGCGCCAGCGTCGGCGCGCGTGGCCCGATCGATCCCGCGCCGGTCGCGACCGCGCAGGGCCTGCTCGTGCAGGCGGCGAACGAGGCGCTGGGTCGAACGCCCGCCGCACCTGCCGTCGCAGTCGCGACGACCCCCGTCATCCCGACCGCACCAGTCGCTGCGCCACGCAGCTCTGCGCCGATCGTCTTCCATCCGCCGTCGCCGCAGTCCGTGGCTCGCGTCTATGCGGCGACGGTGGCGTCGCACGAGGTGCACCTCAACCTCCCGAAGTTCGTGCTGCCGACGATTCCGGCCCGTTGATTCCGGTTCGCTGATTCGCCTCATGTATTAGGTATTGCTTATATAAGCAGTACGCGATACAGTGGGGCGGTGCACGCCTTCGAGATACTCAGCGACCCGGTCCGCCGGCGCATCCTCGAGCTGCTCGCAGACGGCGAGCGGGCCGCGGGCGCGATCGGCGCCATCGTCCAGACAGAGTTCGGGATCTCACAGCCCGCCGTCTCCCAGCACCTGCGTGTCCTGCGCGAACAGGGGTTCGCGACCGCCCGCGCCGTCGGCACCCGCCGCATCTACGCCGTCGACGCCGAGGCGCTGCGCGAGGCCGATGCCTGGCTCGCGCCCTGGCGCCGGTTCTGGAACCAGCGCCTCGACGCACTCGCCACCGAGGTGGCCCGAGGCGCCCGATCCCGATCTGCCACCCGTCCCCACCCGAAAGGTGCGACCCATGACGACTGACACTGACACGGTGACTGCTGCCGAGCCCGACCCGACGCTGTCGCGACGGACGATCGAGGGGGGCGAAGCTCGCGTGGCCACCTTCACGAGGACGTTCGCTACGGACCCCGCCGACCTGTGGGACGCGTGCACGAATCCGGAGCGGCTGTCGCGCTGGTACACGCGCGTCTCGGGTGACTTTCGCCTCGGCGGGACCTTCGAGCAGGAGCTGATGGGGTCGGCGACGATCGTGGAGTGCGAGGCGCCGACCTTCGTGCGGCTGTCGCTCGGTGGCGGCAACGACGAGATCCAGGTCCGCATCTCGCCCGGCGGGGCCGAGGGCACGTCGGTCCTGGAGCTCCAGCACGCGACCACCTTCGACACGCACGTCATCGGTGGCGAGATGTTCGACGCCATCTTCTGCATGGGCGGCGGTTACTACCCGCGGTTCGCGGCGCTCGCGGCGCACCTCGCGGGGGAGCTGCCCGCCGACTACGACAGCACGACCTTCCACATGAATCCCGACATGCGCCCGGCAATCGACCGAGGCCTCGCCGCGATGCAGGCCCTGCTGGACGCGGACGCTGCGGCTAGCTGAACTGCTCGGCGCGGATGCAGGGAAATCGCCTGCAGCTGGTGGGCGCGGCAGGGCTGCCGCCGCACCGCGCCGTACCACGGCGGTACCATTCCCAAACGCCCCACACTGAATATTTTCCAGTGGCAGAAATACCTACCGAATATTTATTCGGCAGGGGTGGAGTTCCGTGAGACGGATGCCGATAGTGGGCGTGGCCGATCATTCGAAGATCGTCCAAGCCCCACACCCACTTCGGAAGGACACAGATGCAGCAGTTCCACCAGCCCGCGTTCCACGCCAGCAATGACTTCGCGATGCCGTTCCCCTCGAGCTTCATGCCCGCCAGCTTCGGCCAGCTCGTCTCGAGCCCCTACGCCATGCAGCCGTCTCCGCTCGCCACGACCCCCGCGCCCGACGTCGATGTCACGCGCCTGGTCGAGCTGCTGCCGTCGCGCCCCGAGCTGCTCGCCGAGGTCGTGACCTCGCGCCCCGAGCTGCTGGTGGAGATCGCCCGCACCAACCCGGACGTGTTCACCCAGATCGCGGCCGTGCGCCCCGAGGTCCTCGCATGGGCCGTCGCCGTGCGCCCTGAGCTGCTCGCCCGCGCTGCAGCCATCCGCCCGGAGGCGATCATGAAGCCCCTGCGCGTTGCGCCCGAGCTGTTCGCGCTCGTCGCACGCTACAACGTGCAGGCGCTCACGCAGCTGTTCGCGGTGGAGCCGGAGCTGCTCGCCAAGACGGCTGCAGCAGTCCCCGAGGCCGTCGTTCAGCTGCTCACGTTCGCGCCCGGCGTGCTCGTGCAGGCCGCGCGACAGCAGCCGGAGATCGTCAGCCAGCTCATCACGACCAAGCCGGACGTGCTGCGCCAGATCCTCGCCGTGTACCCCGAGCTGCTCGTCGAGCTCGCCCGCACGAACCCGGATGCGATCCTGATCGCGGCCCGCGAGCACACCGACCTCATCGTCGCGGCGATGGAAGCACGACCCGAAGTGCTCGTGACGTTCGCCACAGCAGCCCCGCAGCTGCTGCGCGCCATCGTCCAGGTCGCTCCGGGGATCGTGCGCGACATCGCACGACGCCGCCCGGAGTTCGTCGGCCTGCTCGTGCAGGCCACCGGCGTGCAGCCCACCCAGTTCGACGCGTTCTCGACGCCGCCGACCTACGCAGCCATGCCGCAGTTCGCGCAGCAGCAGTACGCGGCTCCGCAGGTCGCTGGCTGGAACACGCCGGTCAACATGGGCCCGTGGGGCATGCAGGCGCAGGTGCCGGCATTCACGCAGGTCGGCTTCGGTTCGCCGCTGCCCGCCGTGGCACCGCAGTGGATGCAGCAGCCGATGGCTCCGGCCAACGGCGCCGCATGGCAGATGGGCACCTTCGGCATCCCGGCCGTCGACCCGTCGCTGCTCAACGAGCTCATCTCCGGCGCCGTCGGCCCGGTCGCTCCGAAGGCCAGCACCAAGCGCACCAAGGCGACGCGCTGAAAAGCACCTCGCGATGACATGACCGCATCACGACCCCCACTCCTGGTGCGCTTCGACGGCCCTCGCTCACGCGGGGGCCGTCGTCGTGTCAGGGCGGCGTCGTGTCAGCGCGAGCAGGAACTTCTGGCCCCGATTCCGGTTTCGTCCGCCGAACGGCGGACGTTCTGTACATTGGGAGAGTGCCTGCACGCCTCGCGCGGGGCCGGCGCAGGCCCGGGGTCAGCTCGCCGCCGCCCGTGCGCCCGCTGCTCAACGGGCGCGCGCAGCCTTGGGGTCGAAGGCGTCGCGCAGGCCGTCGCCGATGAAGTTCACGCACAGCACGCTGACGAGGATGAGCGCAGCGGGGAACCAGGTGAGCCACCAGTACTGCACCGCGGTGAACACGTCGCGCGCGTCGAGCAGCATGTTGCCCCAGGTCGGGGTGGGCAGGGCGACGCCGAGCCCCAGGAAGCTGAGCGTGCTCTCGCCGAGGATCGCCGTGGCGACCGCGAGCGTCGTGAACACCGCGAGCACGCTGACGGTGTTGGGCAGCACGTGCACGAGCATGACCCGGCGGTCGTGCGCCCCGAGGGCGATCGACGCCTCGACGAACTCGCGCTGGCGCAGCGAGACGACCTGGCTGCGCACCACGCGGCTGATCGCCATCCACCCGAGCAGGCTCATGATGAAGATGATCCGCCACTGCGCGGGCACCGCGCCGAGCAGGTCGCCCGCGCGGCTGCCCTCGCTGTTGACCACGCTGCTCATCGCGATCAGCAGCGGCAGCGGCGGGATCGTCATGAGGATGTTGACCAGCCACCCGAGCCGCGTGTCGACCGCCCCGCCGTAGAAGCCCTGGAGCATGCCGATCGTCGCGCCGACCGTCGCGCTCAGCAGCGCCACCGACAGTCCGATCAGCAGGCTGATCCGACCAGCCTCCATGAGCCGCGCCAGCACATCGCGCCCGATCGCATCGGTACCGAGCGGGTGCGCCATGCTCGGTGGCGTGGCGGCGAGCACGTCGAAGTCCACCTGCGTCGAGCTCCACGGCAGCACCAGCGGCAGGAAGATGCACGCCGCCGTGAGCGTGAGCATCACGAACAGGCTGACATACGCTGCGCGGTGCCCACTGAATGCATCCCACGTCATCCGCAGCTGCGTCCGCTCCTCGGTCGCGGCGTGCGCCGCAGCCCCGTCGAGCGTGGCTGCCTTCGCGGCAGCCCGCGAGAACGGGATCCCCGGTCGCGCCTTGGGCGGCGGCATGCTCGAGCTGTGGGTGAGCGCAGTCATGTCAGCCGCCCACCCGCACGCGCGGATCCAGCGCGCCGTAGACCACGTCCGCGATCGCGTTGCACAGCACCATCATCACGCCGACCAGCATGAGGATGTCGAGCACGACCACGGTGTCGTTGCCGTTCACCGAGTCGAGCAGCAGCGTGCCGATGCCCGGGAGTCCGAACACGCTCTCCACGACGACCGCGCCGGCGACCAGCTTGCCCATGTCGATGGCGATGAGCGTGATGATCGGCAGCGTCGCATTGCGCATCGCGTGGCGCAGGAAGATCGTCTTGGCCGGCAGGCCCTTGGCGCGCGCGCACACGATGTACTGCTCGCCGAGCACGCCGAGCAGCTCGCCGCGCTGGTAGCGCGCCCACACCGCGATGTGCGTGAGCGTCAGTGTGAGCACCGGCAGCGTGAGCCGCTGCGCCCACTCGATCATGGACGCGCCCGATTCGGGCGTGCCGCTTGTGAAGAACACAACGCCGCCGAGCGCGTCACGCAGCCCGACCGCGAACAGCTGCAGTACGAGCGCCATGAAGAATCCGGGCATCGCCATGAGCGCGAGCGTCATGAAGGTCGTCGCATAGTCGAGCCGCGAGTTGGCGCGCACCGCGCAGTACGCCCCGATCGGGACGCCGATGCCGACGCTCAGCGCCAGCGAGATCGACGCGATCGTCAGCGTCAGTGGCAGGCGCTCGCCGATCATCTCCGCCGCCGGGCGGAAGGTGCGCACGCTCATGCCCAGGTCGCCGCGCGCGACGTCTCGGAGCCAGTGCAGGTACTGCGAGTGCGCCGGCAGGTCCCAGCCGTACTGGTGCGCGATCCGCGCGAGCTCCTCGGGGGAGAGGTTGGCGACCTCCATCAGCTGCGCCATCGGCGAGGGCCCCATGCTCAACACGAAGAACACGAGCACGCTCGTGACCAGCAGGATCACCGGCATCGCCGCGAGACGCCTGACGAGGAGCGCGCTCATTCGCTCACCCACCACTCGTCGATGTTCCAGGTGTGCAGCCCCATCGGGTTGAGCTGCAGGCCGTGCACGCGTGAGCGCCATGCGACGACGTCGGGGCTCTGGAACAGCGGCAGCACGGGGACCTCGTCGGCGATGATCGCGTCGGCCTGCTTCACGAGCGCGGCTCGCTGCGCGACGTCGACGGTCTCATCTGCCCGCGTCATGAGCGCCTCCGCCTCGCGGTTGCACCAGGCGGCGCGGTTCTTGCCCGCGAACGTCGGCTTCTTCGGGATCTCCCCGCAGCCGTAGATCAGGTTGGGCAAGGGCTCCGCGCCCGTCAGCTCGCTCCATTCGCCGAGATGGAACTGACCGTGCGGTGCGGTGTGGCTGTAGAGCACCTCGGTCGGGATGAGGCGGATGTCGGTCGCGATGCCCTGGTGGCGCAGCTGCTCCTGCACGAGCTGGGCGACCTTCGCTCGGAAGGGCATGCTGCCCGCGCCGGCCACCCAGGTGAGGGTAAGCGGCGTGCCGCCCTTGGTCCACGGTCCGTCGCCCGCGCGACTCCAGCCGGCCTCGGTGAGCAGCTCGGTCACGCGCGCCGGGTCGGGCTTGTCGTACTTGGCGAAGGGCGCGTCCTGGTACGCAGGCGCCTGCGTCGTGACCATCGGTCCGGGGGCCGGCGGCACCATCCCGGAGAGGATCACCTCGGTGATCATGCGGCGGTCGATGGCGTGCGCGAGTGCCTGCCGCACGCGGACATCGTCGAGCGGCGCACGGTCCGTACGCAGCACCAGCAACTCCATCACCGCGCCCGGCAGCACCTCGTAGTGCACATCGGGCGTGCCGCGCAGCTCGGTCTCGAGGTTCGTGTCGGCCGGGATGAAGGAGACGTCAGCCTCCTGCATGCGCAGCTGCATCTTGAGCGTGTTGGCGTCCTTGACGAACCGGAACACGACGCGGTCGGCGTGCGCCTCGTGCCCCGACCGCCAGTAGCGGGGATTGCGCTTGAGTGTCAGTCGCACCCCGCGCTGCCACGAATCGAACACATACGGTCCGCTCGAGACCGTGACCCGGTCATTCCAGATCGTGTTGAAGTTCCTGCCCTGCAGCGCGTGCTCGGGCAGCGGCGCCGTCGACAGGATCCGCGAAAGGTAGGGCGCATAGCGGGTGCTGAAGTGGATCCGCACCGAGCGGGCCGTCGGGCACTCGATGCCGTCGATCTGCTCCCAGCCCAGTCGCGTGGCGATCTGGTTGGACGGCTCCATCACCGTCTGCCACGTGAATCGCACGTCGGCGCAGGTGATGGGGGTCCCATCTGACCATGCCGCGGTCGGCTGCAGCTCGAGCGCCACGCGCATGCCGCCGCCGTCCTCGAGCACGACGCCGCCGTTGTCGAGCGTCGGCACTGCCGTGGCCAGCACGGGGATCCACGCGCCCTTCGGGTCCAGGGTGACGAGCGGATCGGAGAGGCCGTCGGTCAGCTGCTGGGTGATGGTCATCGCGCCGGGGGCCAGCCACGAGTTGATGATCGGTGGCTCCTTGGCCGCGGCAACGACGATCGTGCCACCCCGGCGCGGGGGTCCGGCGTCTGCCTCTGACGCGGCTGCGCCGTCCAGGCTCGATCCGCCACAGCCACCGAACAGGAGGGTGGCGAGGCACAGCAGCACGCACGCCAGCAGCGATCCGTGTGTCCCCTCGTGTCCCTCGCGCCCCATACCGGGATATCGAGGCCCACGCGCATGGGGTCACGCGCGTAGGGAGCCGGGAGCGGCCCGTGCGTGGCCGCTTCGCAGCGGGCGGCGCTGGCAGGCCGATCAGGGCGTAGGTGGTGCCTGCTGGTCCTCGTCCGAGGACTCGACGTGGTCCACGTGGAGCGTGCCGGCCGATTCCATCGATGCGCCGCGCACCGCATCAGCCACCGCAGGGTCGTCGATCGTCACCTCGACCTGCTCGGTACCGGACGTCAACGCCACGACCAGGTGGTAGGGGCGCTCGTCACCGACCTCGACCGGTGGCAGTCGCTCGGCGAGCTGGCGCATCGCGGAGGCGAGCTCCCCCGCCAAGGCCGCGTCGACGCCGAGCACGCGCGCAGCTTCTTCCCCGTCGAGCAGCTCGAGGTCGAGGTGGAAGACCGCCTCGCCGTCGTCCTCGCGGCGCTGCACCGGTCGCGCCGGGCTGGGGCCCGGGATCCGCTGCACCTGCATGTCGGGCAGTCGCACCGGTGGTTCGTACTTGTCGACGATCGGAAGTCGCATGCGTGGTCCCTGCCCGTGCGGGGCGTCGCTAGTCGCGGGTGATGATGTCGATCGCCAGGTCGCCCGACCGCTCGACCTGCAGGCCGCCGCGTCGAGCGACGCGGGTCACGTCCTCGATGGTCGCCGGCTCGCTCACGGTCCGGGCCAGCAATCGCGCCAGCCGACCCTTGGTGGCCTTGTTGAAGTGGCTCACGACGCCGCGTGCGCCGTCGGCGCGCTCGTGCAGCACCCGCACAGTCACGGCGTCATCGACCGGGGCGAGGGACTGATACGCGCCCGATCGCAGGTCGACCACGAGCTGCTCGCGCGCGATGTCTGCGAGCACCGGGCCGAGGGTTGGGCGCCACACGGACCGCATCGTGCCGATGCGCGGCAGCGTCGTGCCGCCCGAGAGCCGGTACGCGGGAATCGGATCGTCTGCACGCACCAGCCCGAAGAGTGCTGAGGCGATGGCGATGCGCGCGTCGGCGCGAGCGCGCTCGGCACGCGACAGCGAGCCGATGTCGAGCGCATCGAACAGCACGCCGGTGTAGCGCTCCACAGCCGGGGCGGTGGGGGACTGCGTCAGCTCAGCGTTGCGCGCGATCTCGCCGAGCTGTCGCGGGCTCAGCCCGAGAATGTCGGCCGCCTGCTTGGGCCGGGTGCCCAGGCGCACCAGCGCCCGCAGGAGCCGTTCGCGAGCCGGCGTCAGCTCCGGGCTGCTGAGCGCAGCCAGTTCCAGCGGCGCTCCCGAGCCGCCGGTGGCCTTCGTCTCGGAGGGTGGGAGCAGGACGAGCATGGGGACATTGTCGCGCACCCGCCCGACGCGTCGGGAAGTGGTTGGACCGTAGCGAGGTGACCGTGATTCTGTGCGTCGGCGTCAAGGAATCGTGCGCGCGATCTCCGACCGTCACGAGGTGTTCGTGATTTCGTGCGTTGGCGTCAAGGAATCGTGCGCGCGACGACTGGGCGCGACTGCCGCGCCGGCCGTGGCGGTGGCGTACCATCTCGCCATGCGAATCGCCGCCTCCCACGCCGCTCAGACCCCCAACCCGACGCCCGCCCAGGCGTGGATCGACAAGGCTGCATGGCTGGTTCGACCTGGCAGCGGCGTGCTCGCGCTGGAGCCCGTGGACGAAGCCACCGTGCGCGTCTTCGTCGCCGATCCGTTCGTGGTCGATCCGGCCGACCAGGTCGAGGCCGACCACCTGCTCGCGGACAGCGCCCGCAGCGTGCTCGAAGAGGCGCTCCACGGCGTCCGTCTGCTGCCGACCACGCGCCTCGGCTACGAGGGTCGCGACCGCGACCTCACGCCCGCACAGGTGACGTTCAACACGGCGCTGCCGGGCGTGCAGCGCTACGACCTCGTGCCCACCGATCTCAACGGTGATGGCGCAGTCGCGCCCGGCGAGCTCGCCCACCGCATCGAGGTCGACACCGCCGAGGATGCAGCTCGCATCGATTGGCTGCTCAAGGACCGCCTCGACGGCACGATCCAGCCCGGCCCGGTGCACGTCGTCGTGCCCCAGGACGCCTGGACCGTCGCCCCGATCGCCGGCGCTCGCGCCTAGCAAGAGCCGCTGCCATTCACGGTCAGTCGAGGCGCTTCTCCATGACGAAGTGCGGCCCCGCCGTCGGGATCTCGAATTCTTCGCCGAACCGCGTCCACCCCTGCGCCTCGTAGAACGCGATCGCCGGTGTGCGCGCGTTGCACCATGCCAGCGTGCCGCCGCGGGCGCGCGCATGGTCCTCGCACGCCTCCAGGGCGCGAGCGCCCGCCCCGCGACGGCGCACCTGCGGCGAGGTCGCCATGCCGCGCAGGCGCCACGCCGTTCCGGCCTCGTGGTCGCCCCCCGGCGCCACCCCGCCCGGGGCATCCACCGGCCGCGCCTCGCGGTACATCGACGCCACGGCCACGAGCTCGCCCGCCAGGAAGGCGCCGGCGTGGAACGTCTCGGGATCGTCGTCGCCCGGGAACTCGCACTCGGACTCGGGTCGCCCCGGGCGCAGGATCTGCATGCGCAACGGGTGTGTCGCCGCCGAGTCGATGCGGTCGAAGGTCAGCTCGTCGGATGCGGGGGGCGTGTCGCGGTCAGTTTCCATGCCCCAGAAGATAGCGAAGCCGCCCTCCCGATCGCCGGCGGGGGGGCGGCTCCAGCGCGGCATCGGCGTGAGCCGGTTCGCGCGTACCTTGTGGTCGTCTCGCGTCAGCGCACGCGGCGGCGCTCGACGACCTCGTCGACGGGGCGATCGTCGACGTACGTTGCGTTGGTGGTGCGGTTGCGGTCGTTGAGGGCGCTGACCAGGACCAGCGACCAGAGCACGCCGAGCGCGCCGACCACCATCAGGATGACGCCAACGACGTCCCAGTCGACGTTCATGCCGCCAACGGGTGTCGAGTCGAACTGCACGGCGAACGCGAGGATCGCGCCCAGGGCGATGAGGAAGATGGAGCCGCCGATTCGCATGATGTGTACCTCCGGGGTAGCAGGATGATTCCTCCTACGTTGTTGCCACAGCAAACGCTCCCTATTCGCGCGTTCTCGTAGCATCACCGCGAAAGGTGCCCCAAGCTCGTGCTACCTGCCGATCTACGAGCCGGAAACGGTGCCGGCACGGGTGATGTGCAGCTGCATGGTGCGGATGTGGCCGCTGCGAAAGCCCGCTTCGCAGAAGGCGAGGTAGTACTCCCAACTGCGTCGGAGCGAGTGTCCGTAGCCCACGCGGTCGAGCTCCTCGCCCTGCTCGAGCAGCCGCTCGCGCCACGTACGCAGCGTGGGCCCGTAGTGCTGGCCGATCTCGCGCAGGCCGTGCACCTGGAGGGAGGAGACCCGCGTCATGGTCCGTGACAGCACCGTGACGGTCGGCAGCATGCCGCCCGGGAACACATACATGCGGATCCAGCCCTTGGAGCGCAGCTGGCGCGCGTAGTCGCGATCCTGGAAACCGATCACCTGGATGAAGGCGCGCCCGGCAGGGGCGAGCAGGCGATCGACCGTGCGGAAGAAGCGGCCGTACTCGCGCGCGCCGACTGCCTCGAGCATCTCGATGGAGACGATCCGGTCGAACTCGCCCTCGACAAGTCGGTAATCCTGCAGGCGGACGTCCACGAGCTCGTCCACGCCGGCAGCCTGCATGCGCGTCACCGCGTAAGCGTGCTGCTGCTCGCTGACCGTGACCGCCGTCACCTGCGCTCCGCGCTCGCGCGCGACGTACTCGGCGAATCCGCCCCAGCCGCAGCCGATCTCCAGCACGCGGTGGCCGGGCTGGATGTCGAGCTCCTCGCAGATGTGCTGGAACTTGGCGAGCTGCGCGTGCTGCAGCGTGTCGGAGGAGTCCTCCCAGTCGGCACAGGAGTACGTCATGGTCGGGTCGAGGAACGCGCCGAAGAAGTCGTTGCCGAGGTCGTAGTGGTACGCGATGTAGCGCTTCGCCGATCGGGTGCCGTTGGCGCGCTGCCAGGTCGGGCGCAGTCGCTGCGCGAGCCGGATCCAGCGCATCGGGAAGCGCTCGCCGTTGGCGGCGGCCGATCGTGCCATCACTTCGAGCGCCACTGCCGGGTCGGGGCTCGTCCACATCCCGAGCACGAACGATTCGCCGAAGCCGCGCTGGCCCCGGGCGGCGACCTGCTGGAAGCACCGGTCATCTAGGACACGGATGCGCCCGTGGACGCCGCCGGGCGTTCCGCCTCGCAGCACCGTCCCGTCGCTCAGTTCCACGTCGAGGCAGCCCTCGCTGACCTGCTGCACCAGGCGCGGCACCAGGCGGCGGAACAGCGCGCCGCGGATCCGTCCACGCGCCCGGGGGATCGGGACCAGCCGCTCGCTCGCATCCCGGATCGGCGGCGCGGAGGCGGGGGCGGCGGTCGTCACGGCTATCGCAGCGTTGCTCATCGTGTGCTCCCTGGAGGTTGCGTCGCGTGGCCGCGAAGCGGGACGTATGCGGGCTTGCGTCGAAATCGTGCGCCGAGTCGCCAGAGCCGCCATGCATGTACCCGGATGCGCACGGTGGAGACGAGTCCCTGCAGTGAGCGCTCCAGCAGCATGCGGCGCAGCGATCGCGACGTGATCGCGGTCCGCGTGCCCCGGATCGTCGCGACGATGCGGTCCCGGCTCTCGGCGGCATCGAAGCGCACGCGCAGCTGGAAGATGTCCTCAGGCTCGGGGTCGGCGTCAGGCGCCCAGATCGCGATGTCATAGGTGCCGTCGATGGCGAGGAACGGTGACACGTGGAACTGCTTGTCGAAGCGTGCGTGCACCCACCCGGCGCATTCGGCGCTGCATGCGTACGGGTGCGATTCGCCGTAGGTGTTGTGGACGTCGACGATGACCGCCTCGAGCTCGGATCCACCGTTCGGGGCGTACCAGAGCCACACGGTCACCGGGTCGAAGCCGCTGCCGAATCCGCGCAGTGTCAGGAACCCGAGCAGGCGACCGCCCTCGGTGACATCGATCTCATGCCGCGCGAAGCACGCGGCTGCCCGCTCGCGGATCGTCGACCCCTCCTCGGTCGCGAGGTGGTCGCTCGTGCGCAGGCTGACGGGGCGCGCGCGGTCGACGCCGAACAGCGGCGGCGCCGCGCGATCCAGTCGCGCGAGCTCATCCACGTCCACGAGCATCGCCCTGTAGGGATAGGTGAACCTGTGCTTGACGTCGCCGTCTCGCGCGTGCGTGACGCTGCCGTCGATGACGCTCGTTGCCCAGGTCGCGCGGCTCACGCGTGCGTGGGCTCCGCGGACGCCGCGGGCGTGGCAGCCGCAGCGATCGCCGAGAGCAGGCGTTCCGCAGCACGGGTGCCTTCACGCGCGCCGTCCTCGTGGAAGCCGTAGCCGCGCCAGGCGCCCGCGAAGGAGATGCGCGTGTCGAGCGCCTCCACGTCGAGCTCATGCATGCGCCGCTGCGCCTCGACCGCGCGCACGTCGAGCTGCGGATGGCGGTACGTCGTCGCGTACGCCACGCGCTCGGGGTCTACGCCCGGTCCGTTGAGCGTCACGATCCATCGCTGCGGAGTGTCGAGCGCCTGCAGCCGCGTCAGGTCGTAGGAGACGGTCGGGACCGAACCGTGCCCGGTGCACGTCTCGAGCCGGTAGTTCCACGAGGCCCGCGCAGAGTGCTGGGTCGGCAGCTCGGATTCGTCGTCGTGGAGCTCGACGGTGTTCTCCGTGTAGGTCCACGAGCCGAGCAGCTCGCGCTGCAGCGGCGTGGGCGCGGTCAGCAGGGCCAGCGCCGCGTCGGCATGCGTCGCGACCAGGACCGCATCGAACCGCTCGACCGAGTCGGCGGTGAAGACGCTCACGCGTCCCTCGCTCGACTGCTCGATGCTCGTCACCGGCGTGCCACGGCGCACGTCGGCGCCCGCCGCCACGAGACCGCGCACGAGGCGATCCACGTAGGTACGGCTGCCGCCCTCGATCGTGCGCCACGGCAGGCGCGCGGTGGAGAGCATGCCGTGGTTGTCGAGGAAGGCGAGGATGAATCCGGCCGGCATGTCGAGCGCGGTGCCAGGTGGTGCCGACCACACCGACGCGGTCAGCGGCAGCAGGAAGTGCGTCTCGAACGTGCGCCCGAACCGGTGTCGGCGCGACCACTCGCGGAGCGTCTCATGATCGTCGATGCCCGATTCCAGTTCGCGGGTGGCGCGTCGCATGAACCGCCCAACCTGGACGAGCAGTCCGAGCAGTCGGGGCCTGCGCAACGCGCCGATCAGCAGCGATGCGGGGCGACGCCCGGCATACTGGATGCCGCACTCGCGACATTCCACCGCGAGCGACATCTCCGTCTCGATGGTGGGGACGTCAAGCTCCTCGAGCAGCGCGAGCAGGTAGGGGTACGTGCGTCGGTTGTGGACGATGAAGCCCGTGTCGACCGGCACGGTCGCGCCCGTCGAATCGATCACGTCGCGCGTGTTGGCGTGTCCGCCGAGCCGAGTCGCCTCCTCGAACAGCGTCACGTCGCAGTCGCCACGCAGGCGCCAGGCCGCGGCCAGGCCGGTGATCCCGGATCCGATGATCGCCACGCGCGGCAGCGGTGGTTCGACGGAAGGCTCGCTCAGGGGCAGATCCATGGGGTGAGATACGCAGCGGAGCGACGTTCGGATGCGTCGGATCGGCTGCTGCGGGTACCCGCTCTCCCATGCAGCGTCAGCTCGTCCAGACAGCCCCCGTCTCCCTCAACGCCGTCGTCGGCGAAGGCCACCTCGTGCAGGCCTTCGACGTGTCGGTCGTGGGCAATGGATTCGCGCACGTGCGACGCGTGCACATGGCCATGCGCCGCCTCACCCTCGCCGAGATAGCCGAGGCGTGTTCGATGCATGTCGAAGCGAGCCTCGACGCGATGGGGCAGCTGCTGCTGGTGGGCAGCACCGGCGAGCGTGAGCTGGTCGAGGTCTCCTCACACCACGGCGCCGGCCACGTGCGCGTGGCGGCGGACACGCCGGAGGTTGCCGACGCGCTGGTCGAGCGCCTGACCGACGCGCTGCGCGAGCAGTCGCAGAAGCCGGCTGATCCGCGCGTGCCGATCTACTTCTGGACGCTCGCCGAGCACGGGCCCGAGCCGATGCGACGCAAGCTGCACGCGCCGCGCTGGTCGGAGATCAGCGGCAACTACGCCGAGCCGGTGCGCAGCTCGCTCGAAAGGATCATGTCCTCGCCACCCGAGGCTGCTGGCGGCATCGCGCTGTGGCGCGGCGTGCCCGGAACCGGCAAGACGACCGCCCTGCGCGCCCTCGCCCGCGAGTGGCGCGACGCGGTGGATGTCCACGTCATCGTCGATCCCGAGGTATTCCTCGGTGATCGCGCCTCGTACCTGGTCAACGTGCTGTTCGGCAACGACGTCGACGAGCACTGGGACGAGGCCGGAGAAGAGCACTACACGCAGGGTGGCATGATGCTGCCGATGCCCGGCATGCATCACCCCGGCATGGCGATGTCACACGGCGGATCCTTCACGGTCCACGTCAACGGGGAGGACGCCCGCCCGCGCCGCCCGCGGGCCAAGCTGATCGTGCTCGAGGACGCCGGCGAGCTGATCAGCGCCGATGCGCGCGTCAGCGCCGGCCAGGCACTCTCGCGCCTGCTCAACCTCACCGACGGCATGCTCGGGCAGGGCACCAACGTGTCAGTCCTCGTGACTACCAACGAGCCGATCGACCGGCTCCACGATGCCATCGCCCGCCCCGGCCGCGGCTGGTCGCACCTGGAGTTCGTCGAGCTCGATACGACTGCCGCCAACACGTGGCTCGCCCAGCACGACAGCACCGAACGCCTCGACGAGCCCGCGACGCTCGCCGAGCTCTACGGCGTGCTGCGCGGCGACGGGCTCGTGACGCTCGACACCCTCGAGACGTGACGAGACTGGCGCCCCGAACGCCGCTCCTGCTCGCGATCGGCTTCGCGTGGCTCGTCGCCATGCTGATCCCGCTCACGTCCGGAGCGTTCTGGCCGATCGTGGCAGCGACCGACGTGCTGCGCGACCACGCCGTCCACTTCACCGACGACGCCGTGAGCGTGCTGCCGATCCGCGGCGACGAGATCGTCGTGCAGCCGTGGCTGTCGGCGCTGCTGCTCAAGGGGACCTGGGAGATCGGCGGCGTGACCGGTCTCGTTGTGCTCCAGGGCGTGCTCGCCGCGCTCACGGCGGCGGGTGCATACCTGGTGGCGCGGGCCCACGCTCGCCCCGCTGTCGCGGCGGCCGCAGCCGTTGCCTTCACGCTGCTGATACAGCCATCGACGCTCCGCACCGAGCAGCTCGCCTTGATGATCGGCGTCGGCCTGCTGCTGGTGCTTCAGGGACGTCGCTGGTGGCTCGCACCGGTACTGATCGCGCTCTGGGCGAACGTCCACGGCTCCTTCGTGATCGGAGTCGCGATCGTGATCGCCGCAGCAATCGGCATGCTCCGTGCGCCGGCGGAGGGCGCGCCGCTCGCCCGGCGCAGCTGGGCCGTTCGATTCGGGCTGGGCGCCGCCTGCGTGCTCGCCACGCTGGCCACGACGCTGGGGACCGGCATCTTCGACTACGTTCGTTCGGTCGAGGGCGTCGGCGCCCTTGCAGAGCTGACACCGATCTGGCGCCCGATGGACCCGCTCGGAGCCCGCGCGATCAGCTGCTACGCCGCTCTCATCCTGCTCGTCGCCGCCGCCATCCGGCGCGCCCGCCCGCTCGCCGCGCGCGATGCCGTGGCGAGCCTGCTGCCCCTCATCCCGGTGCTCGTCTTGCTGGCGGCGACGTTCACGTCGGTCCGATACGTCGTCTGGTTCGCCCTGCTCGCGCTGCCCGAACTTGCCGCCACCGCTCGTCGCATGCCGACGGAACAGCAGCCCGAAGAGCGCTCGTTCTCCGTCTCCGGCCTGACAGTCCTCGTCGCGCTCGCCCTGGGCATCGCCGTACTCCTGCCCGGCCTGCCGATCCAGCGCGACTTCGCCCATCTCGGATTGCCTGCCCAGAAGCTCTACCGCGATGTGGAGGAGAGCGACGTGGTCTTCGCATCACCGGAGTGGGGCGACTACATCCACCTGCGCACCGAAGCCCGCATCGTGATCGACGCCCGCCTCGAGCGCTACCGCGAAGGCGACCTCGACGCCTTCCTCGCCTTCCGCGACCACCAGGACGACGCCCTGATCCGCCAGACCTCGCCCGATTGGCTCATCCTGCACCGCCAGACCCTCGACGACAGCTGGGGCAGCTTGCGCGAGCTACGGCGCGTCGGGGAGACAGACGTCACGATCGAGGCTCGTGACGGCGACGATGCAACGTTCGCGATCGGATGATCCGGGAGAGGAGCACAACATGACCCCTGCTCGCACGCTCCTGATCATGGTCATCCTCGCTGCCACGCTGGTGCTGGCCGCATGTGGCGGTCCCAAGAAGGAGGAGTGGGTCGCGTCGGTCAGCGCGCTGTGCACCTCGTTCACGACCGAGAGCGAGACCATGGCTCGGCAGGTAGTCGCCAGTGGCGGGACCGAGGACCCGAGCAAGATGAAGATCATCCAGGCGTCCGTGCCACAGCTGCAGAAGCACGTCGCGTCGGTCCGCGCGGTCCCAGCGCCCGAGGATGATGCCGCGATCGCCGCCTACCTTGCAGAGGGCGACAAGTTCGCCTCCGTGTTCCAGCAGTTCGCCGCGGCGCTCGCCGCGTCCAACATGACAGGCCTGCAGCAGCTCGCACCACAGCTGCAGGCCTCGGTCCAGACCTTCAACGCATCGGTCGCAGCAGCGGGGCTGCCCACCAACTGCGGAGCCGAGCAGAGCTAGCCTTCCGGCGCGGACGGGTCGTTAGGTCCCCTCAAACGACGAGACCGCCCTCGACAGGAGGACGGTCTCGAAATCAGAGGCGCCGACCGGATTCGAACCGGTGTGCGAGGCTTTGCAGGCCTCTACCTAACCACTCGGACACGGCGCCAGAGATCGTGGAACGATTCTACACAGCGGTGTCATCTGCCGTGATGTATCACCGCAGTGTGCTCGTTATCGCGACGCGAGTGCCACCATATTCCCGCTGTCGAGCTGCCACTCGGGCCGAGAGGACGTGGTGTCGGTGGAATCCAAGTCGCGACACTTCACCGCGACGTTGTATTCGACGCCCCCCTGGATCGGGGCGGTCGGCGTGCCAGCATTGCCATTCAGCGAGATGTTGACGAGCTCGTGATTAATTAATGAGTGTCCACTCGAGGCATAGGCTGGGATCCCCACGGGGTTCACGAGTTCGTCGGGGTTATCCGAGCTACCGTAGAAGAGGCGGCACTCGAGCCGTCCGTGTACCAGAGTGCCACCAGTGTTGGATGTGGGATCCTCGTTGGCCGCACGATGCAGGAACGTCAAGGTGGCCGTGGCGTTCAGGGTGGCGCCCGCGAATGTCACCTTCAGCTTGGAAGGTGCGGATCGCTCCGGGTCGGCACCGGACATGCCCGTGAGCGACACGATCGGCTTGAAAATCGAGCTGAGGCCGATGTTGGCGTACCCAGCGCTTAACGGGTTGAGCTGTGGATTGGCACCACCCACGGACGAGTAGCCCGCCGAATCCCAATCCGTGCCAGCGCCGTTGTTGTTGTTGGTGGGCGAGTCGTTGGTGATCTCGTTCGTGAGACCCGTTCTCCGGAACGCAAATGCCGAAGTCATAGCCGCAGCCGACCCGCGGAGGCCTTGACCTCCGGCATCCCCGGTCTCGCCACTGCTACCCTGGCCGCCCTGTCGCCCCTCCGGGCCACGTGCACCAAGGAACGACCTCTTCATGTCCGGCGACATGTCGGCCGCGGTAAGCGATCCGTTCTTGAAGTCCGCGGTCGACAATGATCGATCGATGACATTCCTGCCGGTGAGCACGACCGCGGCGAATGCCGTCCCTGACATCGTCAGGAAAAGCGCCAAGGTCGCCATGAAATTCGCATATGTCACACGCTTACGCATGATCCCCTGACCCCGTTTCACGGTCCAACCCAGACCGCGTGCGCGGTGAGATTGGCGTTGATGAGCTTCCATTGGGTGCTCGTCGTGTATTCCATGTCCGCGCACGTGACACCGACGTTGTAATTCGCTGTCGTGCTTGCTGGGAACGGGTCGGACCCCACGAGCGTGATCGTCACGAGCCGATGAGTACGTCGTGTCGAAAGCGTCTCCGAGGTCCCGAGCTTCGGCGAGGACGCCGTGAGGGGCACGTTGTTATTTGCGTAGTGAAGCGTGCACTTAACGCGACCGTGAAGCGGGATCCCGTCCCCCTGCTGCTGGGTCTCACTGTGATTGAAATGCATCAAAGTTAACGTTGCGGTGGCCGTGAGACGACCGGCTCCACGCGGCTCCAGCGTACCTGTGGTGACGAGACCGGCTCCCGTCAGCTCGATGATCGGCAAATCCTGATTGGAGATGTTTCGGGGCCTCAGGTCAAGTGGCACGCCCGCTGTGAAGTTTGCGGGGTAGTCAGCTGCGTCCCAATGCTTGGCAGTCCCAGGGTTCGCGACCGAACCAGCAGGGCTGGAGTTCAGAAACGGCGAGGTGAAGCTCGCGTACCTGACCAGCGAATTCGCCTGCTTGCCCATGGGTCCTCTAGGGCCGGTCTCCCCCTTCGGTCCGCGAATACCAGCGATGCCCTGCGTGCCTTGTGGGCCGGTTCGGCCCCGCATTCGCAAGTGGGAGGTCTTGGACAGGTCCTGACGCCCCAGCGACGCATTCTTGACGTCAGCGCCTGTGAGACTTTCGTTCTTGATCTGCAGACCCGAGTACATCTTGGTTGCGCCAAAGGCGGTGCCCGTCGTCGCAACCACAATCACAAGAAGAGAGATGACATTAGCGTAGGTGAAATTCTTGCGGATAAGGCGCATCATGTCCGGCCTCACATTTCCGTCGTGGTGGCCGAGGCGTTGCCTGAAATGAAGGTCCAGTTGTCAATGCTGTCGTTGTCGTCGTACTCGTCGACCATTCGACAGGTGACACGGAAGTCGTACTCACCCGGTGTGGTGAAGTACCCGGCCGCGGCAATCGTAATGTGGCTGATCTCGTAGACGTCGCTAGCTGACACGACGGTGGGCACACCTAGGCGCGTGTACGTGTTCTGGCTGGCAGCATGACGCGCCTCAGCCTGGCACGACACCCGGGAAGTGTATGGGTCATTCTCGGAGCGCATCAGAGACAGCGATGCGTTCACGACGATGTTGCCCGCCCCCATGAGCGTCACGAAACTGCCGTTCTCGTCGCCCGAGAAACTCACCACACCCTGTGTGTAGGATTCTAGGCGGGTTGCGCCGCTCCCGTTCGTCCCGTATCCATTGACCCCGAGCCCACAGAATCGGATGGTGGTCGGGTGATCGCAGTCATACGCCCAGTGTGGGAAATAGGGATTGTATCCAGCACAATTGGCGGGGAGGCCAAGGAAGGCGGGCAGAGTGTGGTTGAACGTGCAGTCCCAGGACGGATCGGGGTTCACCATCCCGGTGCTATCCGGCTTCACGAGGTTGAACTTGTCCTCCGCCGTGATGAAGCTGTAGGCGCGTGCTGCATCCGGCCCCTTGGGTCCTGCTACTCCTTGACTGCCTTGCCGTCCCGGTACGCCCTGCGGTCCCGCAAAGCCCTGCGGACCCACCATGGCTTTCAGTTGCGTCTGGGTCGTCGAGGAGACGTCGAGGTACGACAGCGAGTAATCCTTCACGTCAACGCCGGTGAGCGTCTCGTTTCTCACGTTCGCGCCAGTCAGGACGATGGCTGCGTACGCCGTCGCCCCGGCTCCCGTCATGGCTAGGACGACGGCGAGCGTCGCCAGCACGTTGCTGGTGGTCATCCATTGCTTCACGGAGGCGCGCCCTTCGGACTTCACTCGACATGGGGGTATCGACGCCGAACGAGGGGGCCTTGAGGCGATCTCGATCAACATCCTGTAAAGATCAATCGGAGCAGATAGTTTTGGTCTAGGATGCTTCGAACGACGTCATGATGTTGAGCATCGCGGGGCCGAGGATCACGATGAACATGGCCGGCAGGATGAAGATGACCGTCGGGAACAGCATTTTGACGGGCGCCTTCATCGCCTTTTCCTCAGCCACCAACTGGCGATGGACGCGCATGTCCTGAGCCTGGATCTTCAGCGTTCGTCCGAGCGACGTGCCGAGCTCGTCCGCCTGGATGATTGAACGGCAGAACGACCGGATGTCGTCGCTGTCAACCCGCTCCCCCAGATTCCGAAGTGCCTGGCGGCGTGTCTCGCCGACGCGGATTTCGCGGGCCACCGTGTCGAACTCGTCGATAAGTGCCCCGGTCATCTTCTCGCATACCTTCATCACGGCAGCGTCAAATCCGAGGCCGGCCTCGACGCTCACCGTCAGGAGGTCCAGCGTATCCGGCAGCGCGCGCTCCATTTCAGCTCGGCGTGCCCGGATGCGGCCGTTGAGCCAGAAGTCGGGTCCCAGGAAGCCAATGATAAACATCAACATTCCTATGATAATGAGCGGCGCGAAGCCCGTTGCCAAGGAAATGATGGACAAGGCGATTCCGCCGACCACGAGAATGCCCTTGAATGCGAGAAGCTGCTGCGGGCGGAGATCGGTATTGGCGTTGCGAAGCTTTCGCTGCAGCTCCATGCGCTTTCCTGCCGGGCTCATCCTGATGGCGAGTTCGCTGACGCGCTCGAGCATGGGCATCAACAGGCGTTCATTGATGCTCTTGTCAAGGTCGTCGTCATCGATCTTGATCGTGGCATAGCTGCCGGCGCGTTGAAGGTTGACCTGGATCTGCTTCCTGGCCACCGACACGTTCTCCATGGCTACGAACACGCCCGCACCAAACAATATGACACCGATGATGAAAAAGATCACTGCTGGGCCTTAGCTCTGGACATTGACGATTTTCATGCAGGCGAAATAACCAAAGGTCATGGAGACGGCGCCCGCTGCCATCATCATGTGTCCCATTGACGTCGTGTAAAGCGGTTCCATGAACGCAGGGTTCATCAACGTCAGGACGAGGCCGAGGACGATCGGCATGGCGAGAAGGACATAGGCGCTCGCCTGACCCATCGACACGAGAGCTTTGACCTTCTTGCGGAACTGCTGTCGATTGCGAACAGTGTCGCCAACCATCTCCAGGATCTCGGCGAGTGAGCCGCCGACACTTCGCTGGATGTTGACCGTCGTCACGGCGAAATCGAAGTCCGCGCTGCCCATGCGATCAGCCATGTGCTGGAGCGCCATCTCGATCGGCATGCCGAGGCGCGCCTCGGTCATCACCCGTGAGAACTCCTCGGAAGTCGGCTGCGGCGCATCCTTGATCATGGCATTGATCGCCTGGTTGAAGGAGTGACCCGCCTTCAAGGAAGAGGCGATGCCCTGGAGGATGTCGGGCAGCTGATCGTCGAACGTGTTACGCCGCTTGCGAGCCTTCATCCGCAACCAGAAATTCGGGAGGAACCCGAAGAACAAGGGCAGGACCACGAACAGGAACGTGATGCCAACCATGAGGGCGAAAAACGCTCCCAAGCCCGCGAAAACCACCATCAGTGCGAACAACTCACGGGGGCGAATCGCGATTGCGGCCTGCTCAGCTCGGACGCGACTTCGTTCGAAGAACTTTGACCTGCCCATGACCTTGTCGCCGATGGCCATCAAGGGTCCGGCCAATCGACGAGCGGTCGATCCGCGGTCCTCCTGACGCGCGCGCACGGTCGCTACTTCGGCCTTCTCCGTGTAGCGATTGATGCGTGCCACCACATCAGGCGTGGATCGCTTCTCGAGCCAGGAGAGCGCGCTCCAGAAGACGAGGAGCCCGAACGGGATGGCGCACAGCAGTAGGCCGAGCGCCCCGCCCGGGAGGTCGAACAGCGGCTTGGGGGGCGCGGGCGCTGCCTTGGCTCGCTCGACACCGCCT
>JAOPYU010000083.1 GCA_025964455.1 Thermoleophilia bacterium
GCGGACGGGCGGGTGAAGACGACCCTCGGAGCGGAGCTCGACGCACGCGGACGCGCACGGCTGTCGGCGTCGGCGCAGGACCTCGAGGTCCGTGGCAGCGCAATCGCAGGCGCCTCGGCGCGTGCGGAGGCCAAGTTCGGCGTGAACCTGCTCGGCGTGGCGATCTCGCAGAAGGCGACCGGTGAGGCATGGGCCGGCGCCGGGGCTCGTGGCGCGGTCGGCGTGCACCGCACCGAGGATCGGCTCGAGTGGCGGCTCGGCTGGGGCGCCGTGCTCGGGCTCGGCGCTGCCGCCGAGTGGGAAGGCGCGGTCGACGTCGCCAAGGTCCCCGCCCGGCACCGACGCCTCGCGGCAGCGACCCTGCGCGCCGGACTCGCCAGCACACCCATCGGCCCGGCCATCGGGCCGCTCCTCCAACTCCGACCGAGATGACCATGGACCACACTACGACACGAGTCACACGATCCACAGCCCGACGACTGACATGGCGTGAACGAACGCGGCTCATCGGATGGCCGGTCGGCCTCCTGCTCCTGCTGGTGCTGCTCGCGGCGTGGCGAGCCCCCGACGATGGCGACGGGAATTCGTCGGGGCGCGCGGCGGAGCCCGACACGCGTGTCGAGACGCGGCGGTTCGGCGACCTCCGGCTCCGCGTGCCGACCGGCTGGGTGACGCTCGACCGCACCGCGGACCACGTCACGTGGGGCGAGGCTGGCCGCCTGCACACCGTGACCCTCGCGTCGACCGAGGCGAGCATCCTGCCCTTGCCCGGGGTGGTGGCGGCCGTGTCCAGGGAATCGGCATCTGCCCTCCCGGGAGCATCGCCCGAGGGTCGCCCCCAGGTCGTCGACCTGCCCGGGCCGGCGGGTCGCGACGACTCCGCGGTAGCCGCAGGGTTCCGCGTCGCGGACGATTCCGGTGGGGAGCTCCGGGTCGCGCAGGTGTGGCGCCGCGATGCGCGCGCCGGGCTCGACATCGTCGCGACGTGGACGAGCGCCGACGGGCAGTGGCCACTGCCCGCGCAGTCGCGGATCCCGCTTCCCGCCGTCAGCGGATAGCATCGACCGCGAGCCGCGCATGGAGCGGCACGGTCGAGGAGGATCCGATGACGTACGAGAACATCCAGGTCGCGCGCGAGGGTGCAGTCGGCATCGTCACGCTCGATCGACCCAAGGTCCTCAACGCCCTCGATGCGCAGCTGCTGACCGAGCTGGTCGACGCGCTCGAGGATTTCGATCGCGATCCGGAGGTCCGGTGCATCGCGCTGCTGGGCAGCGACCGCGCGTTCGCGGCCGGCGCCGACATCTCGACGATGGCCGACGCCTCCCCCATCGACATGCTGCGCGACGACGTGTTCGCGCGCATCGAGCGGATCCGCGACCTGACCACCCCGATCGTGGCGGGCGTGAGCGGATTCGCGCTCGGCGGCGGGTGCGAGCTCGCGATGGCGTGCGACCTGATCGTCAGCAGCGAGACGGCGCAGTTCGGCCAGCCCGAGATCAACCTCGGCATCATCCCCGGCGCCGGCGGGACCCAGCGCCTGACACGCGCCGTCGGCAAGGCAGTGGCGATGGACATGATCCTCACCGGGCGCACGCTCTCCGCCGTCGAGGCACGCGACTTCGGTCTCGTCGCACGAATCACCGCCCCGTCCGCGTGGCGCGACGAGACGCTCGCCGTGGCACGCACCATCGCGAGCAAGAGCTCGATCGCGCTGCAGGTCGCCCGCGAGGCGGTCAATGCTGCGTTCGAGACCACGCTTCGCGTCGGCATCGAGCAGGAGCGGCGCGCCTTCCACGTGCTGTTCGCGAGTCAGGACCAGAAGGAAGGCATGCGCGCCTTCCTGGACAAGCGCGCACCGGCGTTCTCCGGCAGCTGACATCCGACCGACCGAGCGAGGAACCACGCATGACCACTGAGGCACCAGCACTGGAGACCGTCGACTACGAGGTCGTCGACGGCGTCGCCACGATCGCGCTCAACCGCCCCGAGAAGCGCAATGCGATCAACATGCAGCTGCACAAGGACCTCGCGGCGGCGCTGCGGCTGGTCCAGCGCGACCGCAGCGTCCGCGCACTGCTGCTCACGGGCCGCGGCAAGGGGTTCTGCGCAGGCCAGGACCTCGGCGAGTTCATGATGGCGCGCGCCGACGAGACCTTCCGCGTGGACGAGCACGTCCGTTCGACGTTCAACCGGACGATCCTCGCCATCCGCGCCCTCGAGATCCCCGTGATCGCGGCGGTGAACGGATTCGCCGCGGGCGCCGGCTGGAGCCTCGCGCTCGCAGCCGACATCCGCTTCGCGAGCCCGGAGGCACAGTTCTCCCAGGCCTTCTCCAAGATCGGGCTCATCCCGGACACGGGCAGCACGTGGTTCCTGCCCGAGCTGATCGGCACCTCCCGGACCCTGGAGCTGGCGTACACGGGCGACCCGATCGACGCGACACGCGCGCTCGAGTGGGGCCTCGTCAACTTCGTGACGAGCGCTGACACCCTGGTCGACGAGGCGCACGCCTACGCCGTGCGGCTGGCACGGATGCCGACGCTCGCGCTCGGCCTGACGCGCCGCGCGGTGTACCGCGCCACCCAGGTGTCGCTCGAGGACGCCCTCGAGCACGAGGCGCAGGTCCAGCAGCGCGCGGCGCTCGGCGACGACCACGTCGAGGGCGTGACCGCCTTCCTCGAGAAGCGCGAACCGGCCTTCACGGGGCGCTGAGCATGACAGCGGCGCACGGCGAATTCCTCGGGACGGCAGTCCGCCAGGGCCACGGTGGGGGGCTGGCCACCGGGCCGCTCGTCGCGGGCGGCTCGACGACGCAGTTCCACGCCGGCAGGTTCGCGGACCTCGGCGATGCCGTACTCGCCGTGACCCGGATCTTCGACGTCGACACGGCTGCGGCGCTGGGCATCGAGCTGCGTGCGTTCGCGGCTACGGCCCCGGGCCGCGGCGCGCTCGTCCAACTCCCGGGGGACGCCTTCGTCGACGCACCCGGCGCGATCGCGCTGGCGTCGCTCCGCCTCGCCTCGTCCGGTGACGCAGCGGACGAACGCCGCGCCGCGACCCTGCTCCGCTGCGTCGTCACCGATGCCGCGCCGACCGCGAGCGCAGCACGAGCCGTTGCCGACTGGCTGCGGGTGACGTGGGAGATCGAGCTCGCGTTCGGCTCCTGGCCGGCGGTGCGCGGTTCGCTCGAGGCGTTCAACGTCTCGGGCGGCGACCCGGCAGCGTGGGCGCGCCCGTGGCTCGAGGCCAGTGACCACCTCGTCGAGGGCGCAGGCGACGACGCGCGCTTCCTGAAGGTGCTGTCGGCCGCATGGCTCGAGCCGGGCGTCACGGCCTCCGACATGGCCGATGCGGCCACGAGCGCGCGATGATCCCCGCCGCCGCCCCGCACGCATCGATAGCCTCCGGGGAATGACCACGAGCGTGCAGGAGCCCAGCGACACCGTGACCGAGCGTGACCTCCAGCAGACGGGCGCGTCCACGCGCCGCTCCGGCGGCGACCGCCCCCGCGCAGCGATGATCGTGAACCCGTACTCCTCGGGCATGACCGGCAAGCGCGAGCGGCTCATCGTCAGTGCGCTGCGCGAGCGCATGGACCTCGAGGTCCGACGCACGGAGCGCGGTGGCCACGCGCCCAAGCTCGCGCGCGAGCTGATGGCCGGCGGCGACCTGGACGTGCTCATCGCGTGCGGCGGGGACGGCACCGCCAACGAGGTCATCAACGGCATGGAGCTGGCAGCAGGCACGGCGCCTGACCGGCCAGCCCTCGCGTTGGTCCCGGCCGGCGGCACCAACGTGCTCGCGCGCTCGATCGGGTACCCGAACCACCCGGTGCGCGCCACCGAGCAGCTCGCCGATGCGATCGTCGCCCACCGCGTGCGCACCATCAACGTCGCGACGGTCGACGAGCGCCTGTTCCTGTTCTCGGCCGGCGTCGGCCTCGATGCCGAGGTCGTGAAGCGGATGGAGCAGCGACGATCCGGGCGTCGGCCCAGCGACGCTGCCCACATCGCCTCGATCGTCGGCTTCTACGCGACGCAGCGCTTCGCCCTCCGCGACGGCATGCAGATCGAGGTCACGGGGACCGGCGAGCAGATCCGCGCCGCGCTCGTGCTCGTGGGCAACACCACGCCCATGACGTACATGGGGCGGATGCCGATGCACTTCATGCCGGATGCCTCGCTCGAGGGCGGGCTCGACTTCTGCGCGCCGAGCAAGGCGAACGCCGGCTTCGCGATCCGCAACGCGGCGCAGGCGATGGGCATTGGCCGCTCCGGGCGGCGCCTGGTCAGCGACGACAAGATGAACCTGCGCCACGACGTCCAGGGCATGACGATCAGCTGCGATGACGCCCAGCCCGTGCAGGTCGATGGTGAGTACATCGGCGACCGAACGCACATCACCTTCGGGCTCCTCGAGGGCGCCGTCGACCTCGTCTGGTCCTGAGGCGCTAGCGGCCCTCGACGGGTCGCCGCGGCTCACACAGTGCATCGGCGAGCCCGAGCGCCTGCTCGTACGCCATGCCGCGCGAGTGCGCCAGCGCGATGCCGAGCACCTGCGCCGCGTACTCCCAGAGGGCGAGCGGCCCGGAGCGGCACAGCTGCTCCCATGCGAAGGGCACCACGCGGTGCGCGATGCCCGGCACGTCGGGCGTGCCGGCGGCACGGTCGATGGCGAGCGACTGGCGCACGATGCGACCCCAGAATGCGTGTGCGGTGGCGCGGTTCGCCTCGCGCACGGCGCCTGCGCCCTGCACGATCGTGCCGCTGCGCGCGACGATGCGTGCCAGTGCGTGGTCCGAGCGCAGCGAGTCGTGCATCGCCTCGAGCCATGTCTCGGCGGTATCGAGCTCGAGGCGCTGGCGAGGGGTACCGCTGCGACGAGCGGCCGATGCCGCCAGCCGACGCAGCCGCAGGGCGCCGCGCACCGACGTGGTCTCGATGCGCTCCACGCGGAGCGGCTGCAGCAGGGGCGCGACTGCGAGGTTGACCCGAGCTGCGCCCATCCGCGGCGAGCGGGCGGCGGCCAGGTCAAGCGCATCGAGCGGCACGTGGTCCACCAGCTGGAAGGCGTCGCGACGGGTCAGGCCGAATCCCGTGCGGATCCCCTTGATGCGCGCGGAGCTGCGCTTGCGATTCGCGATCCACGCGGCATCGGGCCAGACCAGCATCGCTGCCAGCGCACGGATCGCGTCGGGGACGATCGAGCCGTGTGGATCGACGAGCTGCACGTCGTCGACGCCCAGCGCCTCGCGCTCGGCGCGTGCGAGGTCGGCGACGTGGTCGACGAGCACGCTCGCCCACTCGGCATCCTGGAACTCACACAGCAGGTAGATGGCTTCCTGCAGCGCGCCGAGGTGTTCGGCGTGGACCAGGTCGGCAGCGCGCGCGACGAGCTCCTCGAAGGTGCGCCGTGACCGGTGGTCGACGAGCGCCCGGCGGCGACGGGTGAACTGGTAGGCGGTCTTGACCCGGCGCACGCGGCCGCCCTCGCGCCGACCCAGCCGCATCCCGCGCCGGAAGGCTTCGCGATGGAGCTCGGCGTCGATGCCGAGCGCGTCGATCGCCGCGGCGAAGGCCGGTTCGTCCAGGCCCGTGAGGCCGGTGCCGCAGACGGCGCCCAGCAGCAGCCCGGGCTGCGCGTCGATCGGCAGGCGGTACCAGCCGGCGACCTCGGGACCATCGAAGGCGTGGTAGGCGAGCGAGGCGCGACGCGCCGTGGCATCGATCTCGCGCTCGGACAGCACGTGCTGGGGCGCGACGTCGCGCTCCACGCGCGTGAAGGTGCGGCGACACGATGCGACGACCGTGGTCGTCTCCGGGTCGACGTAGCCGGCGTCGATGGCGCGCATCAGCTCCAGGTGCTCGCCAGCCACGACCAGGTCGACCGCGCCCCAGGGCACGTCGCCGATCGATTCCTCGACGAGCGCATCCGCTGCGACTTCCACGTACATGCCGTGCGGCTGGTCGTCGCTGGTGGCCAGCGGCACTGCCTGCGCGACGATCCCGGCTTCGCGGCACGCGAGCAGCAGCCAGTCCACCACGAGCAGGGTTCGGTCGTCCGGCATGCCGCACACGAGCGCGGACCACGGACGCACGACGCCTGCGGCGCGCCGCTCGATGACCGCATCGTACACGACCCGCGTCACGAGCTGCTCGTCGATGACGACTGCGCCCACGACCGTCGCGGCCGGCACTGCCGGTGCCGTCGTCCTGTCGTAGGTACCGGTCACAGCTCGGCCCCCGCGATCGCGCGCACCATCCGGCGGCGCATGTTCCATCGCGTGCGGTCCATGCGCGAGGCGCCTGCCGCTCGACGCAGGTCCCACGTCGCAGGCGACAGCTCGCGGAGCTGGTCGAGCGAGGCGTGGGCGGACGGGTGGTCGAGCACGAGCACGGTGGGGCCGGCGAGCAGCTCTTCGCCGAGCTCCACGAGCGCGGTGGCGGCGGTCGGCACGACGCTCGTCGCAAGTCGCTCGGTGCCGACGAGCTCGGGGTCCATGCCGAACGTCGACCCGCGGGGCGCGGCGACGCGCTGCACCTCGGTGACGACGATGACGTGCGGGGCGACGCGCGGCGCCTGGCAGGCCCGGGCGATCGCGCGGCCGATCGATCGCGCGGAGCCGCCGTCGACGTACTCGATCGAGGCGCCGGCACTCCCGGCGGCCTCGGCGACCCCGGCGGCCGGGCCGGTGACGAGGAAGGTTCCCGCTGCGCTGCCGGGCGCGGCAGTAGCGGCTCCGTGCGCTGCGAATACGCTCGCGGGAACGACGGTGAGCGGCACGCCCGTGTCGGCGGCGTAGGTGGGGTAGTCCACGTCGACGCGACCGGGAACCCCAATGACGCCCTGTGCGAGCGCCAGGCCCGCGGCGACGGTCGGCGAGATGCCGCGATGCAGGACCTCGCCGCGACGAGGAACGCGCGACCCACCGACGGCGACGGCACGCCCCGGCGTCGTCGAGGCGATCTCCTCCAGGATGCCGCGCGCCGCGACGCCGAGCTCCGGATGTGCGTCGAGCAGCCATCGAGCGACCGCGGATTCGACCTGCTCGCCCCGCGCCGTGCCCGGGTCGAGCGCCACCGCGTGCATGCGCCCGCCGAGGCCAGCTGCCTCGAGGCGAACACCATGCCGCGCTGCGCGGGCA
>JAOPYU010000120.1 GCA_025964455.1 Thermoleophilia bacterium
AGCCAACGCGCTCGGCAACGTCGTCGCCCAGATGGAGGAGCGCTACTCGAGCATGGAGATCGCGGGTGCGCGGACGCTCCCCGAGTACAACGTCATCCGCGCCAAGCGCGGCGACGCCCCGGTCCCGTACATCCTAGTCATCATCGACGAGCTCGCCGACCTCGTGATGCAGGCCAAGGCCGACGTCGAAGACGCGGTGATCCGCGTCGCACAGAAGGGTCGTGCCGCCGGCTTCCACATGGTCGTCGCCACGCAGCGCCCGAGCGTCGACGTGATCACCGGCATGATCAAGTCGAACATCCCGAGCCGCATCGCCTTCGCGGTGTCGAGCCAGACCGACAGCCGGGTCATCCTCGACCAGAACGGCGCCGAGACGCTGCTCGGCTCGGGTGACATGCTCTTCAAGCCGATCTGGGCGCGCTCGCCGCAGCGCGTGCAGGGTGCGTGGATCAGCGAGAAGGAAGTGCGAGCGCTGTGTGATGCAGCTCGCGAGCAGCGGGAGCCGGAGTTCGACGTCGACCTGCTCGCCGAGCCGGAGCCGGCGGCCAAGGACGCCGACGCCGACTTCGTCGACAGCGACGACCGGCTGCCCGAGGCGATCCGCCTGGTCGCCGAGTTCCAGACCTGTAGCGCGTCCTTCTTCCAGCGGCGCATGCGCGTGGGCTACACGCGCGGTGCCCGCCTGGTCGACATGCTCGAGCGCCGCGGGGTCTGCGCCCCGGGCGAGGGCCCGCGCCCGCGCAACGTGCTCATCACCGACGCGGACGTGCCGCGACTGCTCGCGGAGATCGGCGGCGAGCTGCTCGGTGAGGATGCCGACGTCGACGCCGCCAGCGACGCCACCCCCTCCGGACATTAAGTCGAGTTAGTGACTCACTGAGGGTACAAAGTCGTATGGATAGGGTGGAAGGGCCGTGGCCCAGCGTGGTCACGGCCGGGTCACGGGGCGGCCACGGCGCGTCGCGGCGCGGCCCGCGGCGGGCGCGACGGCGAGGAAGGGACGAATCCCCGTCCTACCTCGCAAGGAGCACCACTCGATGCAGCTCGCCGCCGTCGCCCCGATCACCAAGCCGTTCACGATCTCGATCTCCGACACCGTACCGGACATCCAGACGACCGCCATCGCGAAGCTCGGTGACATCGCCGCCAAGCATGGCGTCACGCTCTCGCCCGTCGCGTCCACCGGGTTCGTCTTCGAGACGATGCCGCTCCAGGCCGACCTCTCCGGCACCGTCACCGGTGGCAGCGCGGCTGTCGACAGCGCGCTCGCCGCGATCGAGCTGCTTGGCCAGGCGATCTAGCGGTCGTAGCGCCGCACTGTCGTGGCCGAGCTGCCATACGGCTTCTCGACGACGGCGACGACGCCTCGGTCGTCGGAACGGTAGGCGAGCGAGAGCGTGGTCGTGCTGTCGTCCAGGTTCGGCGACTCGGTGCCGCGCAGGGGCACGGTGTGGAATGCCCCATCGCGTGTCTGCATGATCGCGATCGGGTTCGAGCGCGCCGTGTTGCCGCTGAGTGCAGAGCGTGCCGCCGCGATCGCGTCGTCGAGCGACGCGCGCTGCTCCGCGTGCGAGCCGTCGGCCCGGTACGTGATGATCGGTTCCTGCGAGATCCCGCCCGCCTCCTGGCGGAGCCGGCCCATGCGCGTCAGCACGACGTCCTGGTCGAGTTCGGAGACCGTCTGGAGCGACTGTCGCGGCCCGGCTGTCGTGATGCCCGGCACGACGAGCTGCTGGCCAGCCTTGATCCGGTTGGGATCGGCGCCGATCGTCGCCCGGTTGGCGGCGTACAGCTCCTGCCACGTCACGCGGAGGCCATCGGTCTCGCGGTAGTGTCGAGCGATGGTCGAGAGCGTGTCGCCGCTGCCGACCACGTGGCGCATCTGCGAGCCGACGAGCCGCAGCCACGGATGCTCCGTGGCGATGTAGCTGTCGAAGCGGGCCTCGAGGCCCGGGACCACGAGCAGCTCCCCGGGCTGCAGCCCGTTGGAGAACGCCGTCGAATTGGCCGACTGCAGGGCACTCGCCGAGATGTCCATGTGGTACGCCTGCGAGTAGTCGCGGGCGATGGCCGTGGCCGAATCGCCGCGTTGCACCTCGTGCCGGATGCCGGCGGCGTGCGCCTCCGCGCCGGGCGGCGGCGCCGGGTGGTCGTGCAGCTCAAGGCGCCGTGCGTGCATCATCGCAATGCTGGTCGTGCTCATCCCGTGTTCCCCGTCCCGTACCGAATTCCGTCCACCGACCTGTCGAAAACGGCCACGGATCCGTTTCGTCCGGGCGCGTGGCGACCGACGCACCAGCTAGCCTCGCTCGCGTCCGTGTCACTCCGAGCGAGGAGATCTTTCATGTCCGTTCCGCGAATGCAGCGCCTGGCTGCCGTCGCCGTCACCCTGGTGCTTGCGAGCGCCGTCGTGGCTGGCTGCGGCAAGTCCGGTGACGATGACGATTCCGACTCCAAGGGCGGCTCCAAGTCCGACGGCCCGAAGGTCGGCCTGGTCACCGACGTCGGCGGTCTCAACGACCGTTCCTTCAACTTCCTCGCCAACAAGGGCTTCGAGCAGGCCAAGGACGAGCTCGGTGCCACGGGTGCCGTCATCGAGTCCAAGTCCGACAGCGACTACGGCAAGAACCTCGGCTCGCAGGTGACCAGCAAGGCCGACATCGTCGTCGGCATCGGTTTCCTCATGGGTGACGCGGTCAAGTCGGCAGCCGAGAAGGCCCCGGACACCAACTTCGCCATCGTCGACTTCACCTACACCGACGAGAAGGGTGAGTGGACCGGTCCCGACAACGTCGCGGGCATCGTGTTCAAGGAGCAGGAGGCCGGCTACCTCGCGGGCGTCATCGCCGGTGCTGCCGAGGAGGCCGGCGAGATCGACGGGCTCAACGAGCAGAAGATCGTGAGCGCCGTCGGCGGTCAGGAGATCCCGCCGGTGGTCAAGTACATCGCGGGCTTCAAGGCCGGCGTGCTCTCGCAGTGCAAGGACTGCCAGGTGCTGGTCGACTACTCGCAGGACTTCATCGACCAGAGCAAGTGCCAGGATCGTGCCAACAAGCAGATCGCCAAGGGCAGCGACATCGTGTTCCAGGTCGCCGGCCAGTGCGGCCTGGGTGCGCTCAGCGCCGCCAAGGAGAAGTCGGTCTGGGGCGTCGGCGTCGACGCCGACCAGGCCTACCTCGGCGACCACATCATGACCAGCGCGATGAAGCGCGTGGACACCTCCGTGTTCACGATGATCAAGGGAGCCGCCGACGGCGACTTCCCGGCGGGCAAGACGTCCGTGTTCGGCCTCGCCGAGGACGGCGTGGGCATCGGCAAGGTCGCCGAGCCTGCCAAGCAGTACGAGGACCTCGCCGACGAGGCCGCGACCAAGATCAAGGACGGCGACCTCGAGGTCCCGGAGACGATCTAGTCGCTGCCGGCAACGGCTGCGCGATGTGACGGGCGTCGACCTTCGGGTCGGCGCCCGTCGCCGTTCCTGCGTCGTCCGACCGCGGCGCTAGCGTTGCCTCCCGAACCGCTCCGCAGGGATCGGCGAAGGAGGCAGCATGCAGCACCACGCGAACGTTGACGCACCGAACACCACTGCGCCGGGGTGGCTCCGCACGAGCCTGCTCGTCGGCCTCGTCGTGGCGTTGGCGCTCGGCGTCGTGGGATGTGGCAAGCGCGGCGGCGCGAGCAGTGGTGACGAAGGCGGCTCAGGTGGTGACGCCAAGGGCGGCGGAGGACCGACGGTCGGGCTCGTGACCGACCTGGGCGGCCTCAACGATCGCAGCTTCAACGCGCTCGCCAACAAGGGGCTCGAGCAGGCGCAGTCCGAGATCGGCGCCGAGGGCAACGTGATCGAGTCCAAGTCGGCCGCCGACTACGAGAAGAACCTCGGTCAGCTCGCGCAGCAGAAGAAGGACCTCGTGATCGGCGTGGGCTTCCTGATGGCCGACCCGATCAAGGCCGTGAGCGCGAAGGCGACCGAGAACAAGTTCGCGATCATCGACTTCTCCGTGGCCGACCTCGGCAGTCCCAAGAACGTGCGCGGGCTCGTGTTCAAGGAGCAGGAGGCGGGCTACCTCGCCGGTGCGCTCGCGGGCATGGTCGAGCAGGAGGGGACGCTCAAGGGGCTCAACTCCGCCAAGGTCGTCTCCGCCATCGGTGGCCAGAAGATCCCGCCCGTGGAGAAGTACATCGCCGGGTTCCAGGCGGGCGTCGCCAAGTACTGCAAGGACTGCGAGGTGCTCGTGGACTACTCGCAGGACTTCATCGACCAGAGCAAGTGCCAGGACCGCGCCAACGCGCAGATGTCCAAGGGCAGTGACATCGTCTTCCAGGTCGCGGGTGGTTGCGGCCTCGGCGCGCTCGAAGCGGTGAAGGGCAAGGGTTACTGGGGCATCGGCGTGGACGCCGACCAGGCCTACCTCGGCTCCCACATGCTCACGAGCGCCATCAAGAAGGTCGACGTCGCGGTCTTCCAGACGATCCAGTCGATCAAGGACGACAACTTCCAGGGCGGATCCGACGGCGTCTTCGGCCTGGCCGAGGATGGCGTCGGCCTCGGTGAGATCGCGCCTGCCGCCAAGGCCTACGAGGCCAAGCTCGCTCCGGTCATCGAGGAGATCAAGGCCGGCAAGGTCGAGATCCCCACCAAGGTCAAGTGACGGCCCGGCGCGCGACGGCGCGCTGAGTCCGCCGGATGGGGCAGAATCGCACCGTGGATTCGTTCGGGGCATCGGGGTCACCCATCGCTGGCGCAGCCGGCGTGTCCAATGGACAACCGATCCTCGAGCTGCAGGGCATCTCCAAGCGGTTCGGCGACTTCTACGCGAACAAGGGCATCGACTTCGACCTGCGCGCAGGTGAGGTGCACTGCCTTGTCGGCGAGAACGGCGCCGGCAAGTCCACGCTGATGAACATGCTCTACGGCCTGCTCGACCCGTCGGAGGGCGAGATCCTCCTCGACGGGGAGCCGGTGCACTTCGCCAACCCGGGCGAGGCGATCGCCGCCGGCATCGGCATGGTCC
>JAOPYU010000121.1 GCA_025964455.1 Thermoleophilia bacterium
AGCCCGTGGACGAGCAGCATCACGGGGCCGGGTCGATCGACGCCCAGCTCGCGCACGCGAATGCGGTGCGTGCCGATCTCGAGGGTTCGGTCCGGGGCCATCCGCGCCCTGTACCCGCTCACCGCACCGCGCAACGAGCCCGCGCGCGCCCGCCGCGCCCTTATCCGCGCAGGATCTTCTCCATCGCCTTGCCGCGGGCCAGCTCGTCGACCAGCTTGTCCAGGATACGAATCTCGCGCATGGTCGGCTCCTCGACCTCCTCGACGCGGATGCCGCAGATCACGCCCGTCACCAGGCTGCGGTTCGGGTTCGGGAGTGGTGCCTGCGCGAAGAACGTCTCGAAGTCCGTGCCGTGGTCGAGCACCTCGGCGAGCTGTGAGGGTCCATAGCCGGTCAGCCACTCGATGACCTCGTCGAGCTCGGCCTGCGTTCGCCCCTTCTTCTCCACCTTGCGGATGTAGTGGGGATACACGCTGGCGACGCTGGTCGTGTAGATGCGATGACCCATGTCGCAATCGTATCGGCCACGGCGTCGGCCGGTCGGCACGCACCGTTCGGTCTCGGTACGCTGGCGGGCATGTCCGACGACCCGCTCCGCACCAAGCCAGACCCTGTCGACGTCGCCGTCGTGGGCGCTGGCCTTGCCGGGCTCGCGGCTGCCCGGGCCGCGCACGCCGCCGGCCGCAGCGTCGTGCTGCTCGAGGCCGACGACGCTGTTGGAGGGCGCGTGCGCACCGACGAGGTCGACGGGTTCCGCATCGACCGCGGGTTCCAGGTGCTGCTTACCGCCTACCCCGAGGCGCGGCGCCAGCTCGACCTGGCCGCGCTCCGGCTCGGCGAGTTCGTGCCCGGCGCCTCCATCTGGAACGGCGAGCGCCTCGTCACGGTCGGCGATCCACTGCGTCGCCCGAGCGACCTCGTGCCGACCCTGCGCTCAGGGGTGGGGACGATGGGCGACCGACTTCGCGTCCTCACGCTGCGGCGGCAGGTCCGGCGCCCGGCAAGCCCATACGCACTGCTCGAGGGAGCAGCGGGAGGCGCGGAGCGCTCCACGATCGACGCGCTCCGCGATCGCGGATTCACCGAGGAGTTCATCGAGTCGTTCTGGCGCCCGTTCTACGGCGGCATCTTCCTGGAGCGGGAGCTGCGCAGCAGCAGCCGCATGCTCGAGTTCACCTTCCGCATGTTCAGTGCGGGCGCCGCAGCGATCCCGGCCGGCGGCATGGGAGCGATCCCCGCCCAGCTCGCAGGAGCCTTGCCCGTGGGTGCGGTGCGCCTTGGCGCACGGGTCGACAGCCTCGACGCCGATGGCAGCGTGACGCTGGTCGGCGGCGAGGTCGTGCGCGCGTCGGCCGTCGTGCTCGCGGCCGGGCCGTGGCAGAACGCGCGGCTCGCGGGCGACGGTCGAGACGTGCCCGGTTCGGTCGGTGCCACCTGCGTGTGGTTCGATGCGCCGGTCGCGCCGATCCGCGATCCCCGGCTCGTGCTGGACGGTAGTCGTGGGAATGGCGGACCCGTCAGCGTGCTGAGCATGCAGTCCAATGTCGTTGCGGGGCTCGCGCCCGAGGGTCGCGCGCTGCTCGGCGCGAGCTGCGTCGGGGTCCAGCCGGCAGATGACGGCGCACTCGACTCGCAGGTCCGCGCACAGCTCACGACCTGGTTCGGTGCGAGCGTCGTGGGAGCATGGCGCACGCTGCGCATCGATCGCATCGAGCAGGCGCTCCCGGACCAGCGACCGCCGTGGCTGACATCGGCTGACTGGCCGATCGAACTCGCACCGGGGCGCTATGAGGCGAGCGACGCGCGCGACACGTCATCCATCGATGGTGCGTTGCGGAGCGGTCGCCTCGCAGGAGAAGCGGCGGCAGCCTACGTCGCCGCACACCCAAGAGCGACTGACTAGTCGAGCGCCATCAGCTTGCCGCTTCGCGACAGGTCTGGATCCGTGCACGCCGCCAGGTCGAAACAGCACGGGCGCCGCTTGCCCGACTCCATCTTGGAGATGCCGACCTCGACGCGACGTGCCCGGGTGTCGGGGTTCCGTGTGGCGGCGATCCATCGAACCCACTCCCAACGGGCCATGGGCGTGATGCTCTCCCACAGCTCGGCAATCTGCGGCGCATCATCGATCGCGGCGCGCAGGTCACTCGGCACGTCGGGCTCGGGCCACTGCTCCGCGGCAGTGAGCTCGAGTTCGACCTCGCGGCCAGCTCCCGATCCCTCGAGCGACGCGAGGCGACTGTCGACCTTGATCCAATGTCCCCGTCGTCCGTCGGGCTCCACCACGGTCGAGAACGGTTCGCCGTCCGCGGTCCCCGTCACCGCGACCTGTCCCCGCGAGGGAAGCTCCCCGCTGGCGTCGGCAGGCAGCGGGATGATCGTCTGGCCGCCCACCGACGCCGTCACGGCCGTGCATCGGATCGAGTTTGGGGCATCAACGACGGTGTTCGAATCGTTCTGGGCCATGTCGACAGTGTAGCCGCCCGGAGTGGAGCCGGCCCTGCACGGCGGATCAGTCAGCCAGCTTCGCCTTGACATACGCGACCACGGCGTTCGCATGGCCATGTCCCATCCCGTGCTCGTCCTTGAGCCAGGCCACGACCTCCATGTGCGCACGTCCGTCCAGCCGCTCGGCGACCAGGTCGAGCCACTCCTGCATCGGCCGCCCGTACTTGGCCTCGATGCTCGGGAAGTAGGAGGCCGGCCCTTTGGGCTTGTTGTCCGGGTCGATGGCTGGGGCGATCACGCGGTGCTGGGTCATGACGCGAGATCCTAGTCAGTTGATGATCTCGCCTTGGCGAAGCGTCGCCAGACGCTCGCGCCACGACTGGAGCGCTTCGGCCGTGAGGCGATTCCAATCGGTGACCTCCTCGACGATGCGAAGCGGTGCAGCGCTGCGAAATGACCGGGTCGGGTTCCCCGGGAATTTCTTGTCCGTCACGTTCGGGTCGTTCTCGAACGGCCCTGTCGGCTCGACCCGATAGACATGCGGGGTGGCATCGCCTTCGGCGAGCTCCGCGGCGATCTCCGCGGCCAGCCCGGCTCCGTCTACGAGTGCGGTGAAGTAGATGTGGTTCATCGTCACGTCGCGACGGTAGTTCGAGGGACGCCCCGCCGTCAGGGC
>JAOPYU010000125.1 GCA_025964455.1 Thermoleophilia bacterium
GATCACCACTCGCTTCCCTAATGATGCCGTCCGCCGTTTCGCGGCGATGGAGGATGCGGCCGACTGGCTGCACCGGCTCCGCATCGTCGGTATTGACCTGCGCGATCCGGCGCAGGTAGTGGCGCTCGCCGACGACGTCGCCGCGCAGGGCCCGCTCGACATCCTCGTCAACAACGCGGCCCAGACGGTACGTCGTTCACCCGAGGCCTACGCGCCCCTGGTGGCCGCAGAGCGTGAGCCGCTCCCTGCCGGTCCACTCCCGGACGTGGTGACCTTCGGCCGCGCCGGCGGCGACCTGCGCCTGACCGCCGGCCCCGAGCACACCACGCAGCCGGGCGTGCTGCCCGAGCACTGGGCGCCCACCCCCCATGCGCTCGCCTCACTCGCGCAGTCCGCCCGCTCCGCCTCGTTCGACCTCATCGCCGAAGGGCGCGCGATCGACGCCGGCGGCCTGGTCCCGGACCTGCACGATTCCAACAGCTGGATCCAGAAGGTCGAGGAGGTCGATCCGGTCGAGCTGCTCGAGGTCCAGCTGTGCAACCAGACGGCGCCGTTCATCCTCGTCAGTCGTCTGCGCCAGTCGATGGCGCGCGCGGCGGCCGCCGCACCGAGCGGGCGTGGCCACATCGTCAACGTCTCCGCGATGGAAGGCCAGTTCGGGCGCGGGTACAAGGGTCCCGGCCATCCACACACGAACATGGCGAAGGCCGCGCTGAACATGCTGACGCGCACGAGCGCGCAGGAGCTGTTCGAGCAGGACCGCATCCTCATGACCGCCGTCGACACGGGGTGGATCACCGACGAGCGACCGCATCCCGATCGGGTGCGGCTCGCCGAGACCGGCTTCCATGCACCGCTCGACCTGGTCGACGGGGCTGCGCGCGTGTACGACCCGATCGTTCGCGGTGAACGCGGTGACGACGTCTTCGGCGTGTTCCTCAAGGACTACGCCCCCTCGCCCTGGTGACGCCTGCATGAGCGTTCCCGCACGTGTGTTCCTGGCCCTGACCTCGCCGCTGCACATCGTGATCCTGGTGATTGGTTCGTGGCGCGGCGTGGTGTCGTTCCAGCGCCGTGATGCCGTCTCGCCCGAGGCGATCAGCGACGGCAGCCCCTTCGTCCAGTCACGCGGGAGCCGCCGCTCCGCGCATGGCCGCGCGGTATCGATCGATCGCCGCGAGGTGGATGCGCTGGGTCTCGTCGGCAGCGCCATCGGTGCACTCGCTGGCGGCCTCATGGTGACGTTCGCCTTCGCTGTCGTGGATGAGCCCGCGTGGCAGTGGACCCTGTTCGCCGTGCTCGTCGCGATCGCCACCGTCACCGTGACCGCCTCGGTCCTGACGCTGCTCCGCCGCCGCATCGTCATCCGACGCGGCTAGCCCGGGCGGTCGCGCACGAGAAACATCTGGTGACGTCAGTGGGGGATTCCGCCAACAACGTCACCAGATGTTTCCCGCCTGGTCAGTGGCCGAGGAGCTGGCGACCCTGCTCGCGCAGCTGGGCCTGCACGTCGCCGATGTGCGCGGCGAGCGCGGTCACGTGGTCGGAGTTGCGCGGGTCCAGGTGCGCCGTGGGGATCGGCTCGCTGTAGAGGACCGCACCGCGACCGCCCTTGTGCGTCCAGTGCTCGAGCACGCCCTCGCCGTACTGCGCCGCGCGCCTCGTGCCGTACTCGCCCTCGACCACGACCGGCGCCTTCGCTCGGATGGCCAGCAGCGCTGCGCCGCGGCGAGTCGGACCGAGCGCATCCACGCGCGGCATCATCCCCTCGCCGTAGACCTTCACGGCATTGCCGCGGAGCAGGTTCGCCTCGAGCTCCGACATCGCCGCGCGCGAATTGTTCGGCGTCACCGGCACGGCCCCTCCGCTGCGCAGCAGGCGCGCGCCGAGGCGGTTGCCGAACAGGCCCGCGTGCGCCATCACGCGCGGAACACGCTGGTGACCCATCTGGCTGTGGATGATGTCGCCCGCGCCCGTGTGGGTCGGGACCAGCACGACCGGGCCGCTGGCCGGCACGTGCTCGGCACCGACCACCTTGATCCGCAGCAGGCGCTGGAGCAGCTTGGAGCCTGCGACCTTCTGGACACCATTGGCGAGCGCCGGCTCGTGCGCGAGTCGCACCTGGGTCGCCTCGTCGAGGCCGAGCTTCGCGATCCGCGCCTCGGCCTCGGCCGCATCGATGCCGGCCCCGCCGACAGCGGCTGGCACGGCGGGAAGCGTCGGCACCCGCACGCCGATGCCGGCGTGCACGATCTCGTCGGCCGCCGTAAAGGCATCGCCGACGCCCTGCAGTCGATCTGCGTACAGGCGACCATCGAGGCCGCCCTTGGGCTTGCCGGTCGGCAGGTCATCGATGAGGGAGCGCGACGTGATGCGCGCCTCGGCCAGCTCGTCGATGAGGCGATGTCCCTCCGCGACGTCGGTCAGCTCGCCCTGCTTCGACGTGATGCGCCGCTCGAGCGTGCCCGCCAGCTCCTCGGAGCGTTCGAGCGCCCGACGCATGGAGCGCGCGAGCTTCGGCGACAGCGCGCCCTCGGACGCCACGCGCCCGTACTCGCGGAACAACGTACCGAACGCACCGAACGTCTCGACCGAAATGGTCATCTGGATCCCTCGCATCCCCCGCGCATGCCCCCGCATGCCGTCCCCTGACTATCGGTCGCGACCGGCATCCACGTTGCAGCGTGAAACAACGGGGCGCCGCCGAGGCGATAGCCCGATGAGGGCACCTGCGCCACACGACCGCATCGGGGGATGCTGGATCGGCGCAGGTCACCGGGGTGCAGGGGAACAGGATCAGCGCATGGGCGTCGTCGGAACACGCATGAAGGTCGTATCGGGCTGGATCAACCAGGCCGCCGGGAAGCTGCGCGACGCGCACCCTGCACGACCGTACGACCAGATCGTCCAGGACGCCATCTCCCAGCGCGCCACCGTGCGCCAGCTGCCCGGGTTCGGCCCCACGGGCGAGCTGCCCGCCGGCATCTACGACGCCGACCTCGGCTCCTTCCTGCTGCACGTCGGCTCCACGCCCGAGCGCCGCGCACTCTACGCACCGTTCGGCGAGCGGCTGCTGCAGCTGCAGCAGCGCGGCGTCAAGGACGTCATCGTCGCCGGCAGCGGCATCACCGCCAAGCCGGTCCCGGGCGACGTCGATGCGCTCTACCACGTCGCCGATTCCGCCAAGCTTCCGATGCGCGAGCGCCTCGAGGACTGGGCGCAAGGCACCCATTGGCACGGGGCCGAACGCCGTCACACCGCACTTCACACCGAGTGGGGCACGACCCGCCCGACCTGGCTCGAGTACTTCTCGCACCGGTCCGCGCCCAACGGGACCATGCGTCCGTTCGGCACGATCCGCGTGCACCTGGCGCAGGCGCCTGACGCGATCCACGGCGCCGCCCACCTGCAGCCGCCCGGCTCCTCCACCGTGAGCTTCCGCGCGGGCGCCGAAGGGGTCGTGCGCTCCTAGACGTTCGGCACGGCGGTGTAGGTCACCGTCGCCACGTAGGTGCCGCTCACCTGCGTCGGGTCGACGTTCGCCCGGTACGAGGTCGTGATGGAGTCCGTTCCCGCCGAATAGGTGGTGCGTCGGTGCAGCACTGCCGCGTTCGAGAGCTGCAGGCCGACGTAGCGCAGGTTCGTCAGGTCGTCCTTGGAGGACCCACTCCCCCAGGTCGCCGTGTCCTTGCCGCCCGTGGCGCTCAGCACGGTGAGGCCGAACGCGCCGCTCACGCCCGGTGCCCACAGCGTCGGCGCGTCAGGTGCCCCGCTCCATCGCGGCAGCACTGCAGCACCCGGACCGTCGAGCCCCCAGCTGTCGTCGGGGCCCTTCGCGCTGAGCGCATAGCCGCTGCGATCGTTGGTCGACACGGTGACCGTCGATGTGGTCGTCAGGTCCTGGCCCGGCATCGCGGCCGTCGTGAAGGTCGCCGAGGCACCCGATGACACGCCGATCGTCAACGAGCTGACGGTCTGGAACCAGTCCCACGTGCTCCAGCCGGACCAGATGCTCGTGGTCGAGCGCAGCTTGCCACGCACGTAGTAGCGCGCACCATCGCGCACGAGCGGTGCGCCGGCGTACGTCACGTCGACGCACCGGGCGAGGTTGGCGCAGTTGGGAGTCACCACGATCCCAGCGTCAGTCGGGTCGCTGTCCCACAGCTCCGTTCCATGCGGCATCCGCGTGCGGACGTAGCCCCGCAGCTCCCCGGCGGTGCGCGCCACCGCGGAGATGCGCACCTCGTCGATGCGGCCGTCCAGGAACTCACCGAGCGCGGAGCTGCCACCGAGGGTGACCGCCACTGCCGGGTTGTCCACGTTGCCCGAGAACGTCGACGTCCCCTCCAGCGTGCCGTCGACGTAGACCTCCTGCACCTTGCTGGGATCCGCCGGGGCCGAATTCACCACCAGCGCGACGTGGTGCCATCGCCCGTCGTTGAGGTTGGTCGTGCCCACGAGCGCCGCGGGGAGCGTGACGCCTGCACCACCGGTCGAGACGTCGGCGGTGACGACGCCTGCCGTCGCGCTCGTGCGCCGGACCGCGAGCCGGAAGTTGGTTGCGTCGGCAGCCGATCGCTTCTCCACGATCACCGCGTCGTTTCCGATGGCGCCCGTGAGCGCATCGAGGCGCACCCACGCCTCCACCGTGAACGTGTCCAGGTCGATCGAGCTGCTGTGCGATGGAGCCGACGCGACGTCGTCCCCGTCGACATCGAGCACCTGTCCGTAGCCCGCCTGCGCGCCAACGGCATCCCAGCTCGCGTCGTTCGGCGCCGCGAAGGACGCGATGCTGCCCCCGCCCCCGCCGGCAACGTCCGCGCCCGAGCCGTCCAGGTGCCAGAGCGCCGAGACCGTGGCGTCCACCGGCGTGTTCACGAACTGCGTGCGCTGGCGATCTGCCGCCAGACCCGAGTTGTTGATCCACGACACGTGCGGCGTGTCCACGATGATGCCGGGGTTCTGGGCGACGCCCGAACCGGCGGCGTTGGTGTCGTGCGAGAGCATCGTCGTCGGCGCTGCGCACCCGCCCGAGAACGTCCATCCGGTGTTGCCGCCGAGATTGCCGGCGGACGTCGCCGTGCGCGCTGGTGCGGCTGTCGAGTCGCGGAGGGTCACGTACTGCACTGCGGCCGTGCCGGCATTGATGGTCCACGGGCTGCCCGCGCTCGTGGATTCCAGGGCCACCGGCGAGCCGCAGCTGCCGCCGTTCGCCGTGAACGTTCCGGTGACGGTCGTGGTCATGGCATTCTGGAACCGGAGTGTCTCGCCGGGCGTCGTCGACAAGAGGTTCGTGAAGGTCATGGGGGCCGACGTGGCGATGCTCGAGATCTTCGATGCGTCGTCGAACGTGACGCGCCCCCCGCTCGCGGTGAACGAGCCCTGGTTGGTGAAGTCGTCGCCGATGGAGAACTGCGTCGCCGGCAGGTCGGCCGCGGTGAATGCGCCCTTGCTCGAGATGAGCAGGCTGCCGTTGATGTCGATGGTCTCGTTGTCATTGCCATCCACGAACGACGTCGTGGCCGTGTCCGTGGGCCGACCCACCTGCATCGTGTTCGTCACCGTGATGGTCCCGGCTCCGATCGACTGGGTGTCGACCACGACAGGGGCGTCGCTCGAGTTGGAGTAGACGATGTTGTAGTACGTGTGGTTGCCGGCACCGGCAGGTCCCGTGTCCTCTGACGTCGCGACGCGCTGCTCGATCGTGCCACCTGTCATGTTGATGGTGCCGGAGTCGAGGATGTCGGATGTCACGGTGAAGTCGCTCGTGCCCGTAAGCGTATTTCCCAGCTCGACATCGAGCTCGCCGACGTCGCTGATACCCCCCACGATGTTGACCGTCGGGCTGTACGTGGAGGTCTCCACAGTCGAACTGATCCCGGAGGAGATGAATCCGACCTCGAAGCTGCCCTCGACCAGGATCGTCGTCCCCGGGGCGTGCCCCAGCGTGATCGCAGGATTGCTCGCCGTGGGTTCGATCAGCAGCGAGGGGTAGGTCGTGGACGCGATCTTCATCGGCGCGGGCGATGAGAAGATGATGTCGCCGTTGCCCCCATCGGTGTCGACCACGCCGGCGGGCCCGACGCACAGTGGCATCTGCACCCCCGCCCCCAGGTTGCAGTCCGAGCTCAGCCCACCTGCGCGGTGCCTGAGGCCGATCACATCGTTCGTCTGGTGGTACGTGCCCTGCACCTCCATGCTGCCGGTGCTCACGTCCTCCTCGGGCTGGTAGGTGTCGCCGGCCTCGATGATCACTTCCATCGTCGTGGGAACCGTGAGGTCCTCGACGAATTCGCTGACATCGGCCATCACGCTCTGATCGCCCTCCGAGTCGTACATCGCGATCAGGCGGCTGGTCATCGGGGCGGCCGTCTCGCTCCGCAGGCGCACCCTGGCGTAGGTCACGTCCAGGCCCGCAAGGCTGGTGACGGTGGCGGGAGCCACCGTGTACGTCACTCCCGGGGTGGCATCGCCCGTGTCCATGAACACCGTGATCAGGAGACCGGGATCCGGCACCGGCGTGAAGGCGTAGGCGCCCGTGGCCGGGGAGCACGTGGTCGTGCGCTTGCCGTAGCCGTTGACGCTCATCGCGATGTTGGGCGTGACGCCGTCGCACCCCGACCACACCGTGCCGACCTGGTCGGCATATGCGGTCCCCGACACGGTCACGGTCGAGCATGACCCCGTGACCGTCCAGCCGAGGTTGTTTCCTCCGCTCGTTGAATTGGTCGCCGTGAGCGGGGCGATCGCCTCGCTGTCGATGACGTCCGCATACTGGATCGATGACGTCCCGGTGACGTTGAGGCGGAAACGCGTGCCCTCGACATTCGAGGCGAGTCCCGCTCGCGTCCCGCACGAACCGCCGGTGACGGTCAGGTTCGTCGTGTTGATCTGGTTGGTCGGATCGACCCTCAGTACCTTGGCCGGCGTCACGCTGGTGAGGTTGAAGAAGGTCAGCGCGCTGCTGCCGGTGGTCAGGCGGGACACGAACGCCGCGGAGTTGAACGACACGGTCCCCGCATTCGCCTGGAACTGCGATCCCGTGTCCACGTCGAAATCCTTGCCGACCGTCAAGGGGGTGGTGGACGACGCCGCGTACGTTCCCATCGAGGACATGTTGAAGAACGTGCGAACGTCGAGGGCGCGGTCGTTCGTCTCGGCATCGAGCGTGACGCGGCCCAGGTCGGTCGCCAGACCGACGTCGAGCGTGTCGGTCACGACGATCGCGCCGGTGCCTCCAGCAGCCAGTCGCACGGTCGACGCGGTGCTGCCACTGTTCTGGATCTCCAGCAGCTCGATCGACCAGACGTTCGATCCCGAAGTGCTGCCGAACTGGACGACGGCGCCGCCCGGCGGGCGCATCTGGACCGTCCCGGCTCCGCTGGACGCCACGGTCCCGGCGCCGGTCAGGTTGCCCTCGTGGCGCAGATGCCCGCCGCCGGCCGAGTACGTCGCCAGGGCATTGACGGTCGCGCCACCGGTGACGCGGAGTTCGCCCGCGACGATCCGGGCAGTCATGGCCGACGCCCCTGTGCCGACGTCGAGCGTGGCGACCGTGACGGAATCCGTGGACGCATCGGCAAGCGTGTAGGTCGGTGACCCTGACGCCGGTCGCAGCTGCAGCGTGTTGAAGGAGATCGTGTCGGGCCACCCCGCGGCGCCCGTGGTCGTGTACCGCACCACGGCCGGAGCGGTGAACGTCGAGCCGGCTACCGTGCAGATCGGGCGCATCGACGAAGTCGAGTTGGTCGCACACGCCGATGCCGCGCCGCCCGTGAGGACAAGCGTCTCCGCGGCGCCGGCGTAGACGCCTTCCACGCGCAACGTCGCCACGGT